>CALXVW010000132.1 GCA_944392185.1 uncultured Alphaproteobacteria bacterium | reverse complement strand
AATGCTTCGCGCTTTACCACCGTTGAGCTGAGCGAGCTTGAAGATAAAATTCGCGGCGCCTCAGATAAGGCTTTGGCGATGGAGTTGGAGATTTTTGATCGTTTGGTCAGAGATATTCGCTTGGCATCAGAGAGTATTTTGAAAACGGCCAAAGCTTTGGCGCGTTTAGATGTTTCCGCCGCTTTGGCGGATTTGGCGGTGGAGAAGAACTATTGCCGGCCGATAATAGATGATTCTCTTTCTTTTGATATCAAAGACGGCCGCCACCCGGTGGTTGAGGCCTCAATTAACAAGAGCGGCAACGGCACCTTTGTTGGCAATGATTGCGCGTTAGATGAAAATAGCGGCAGACTATGGCTCTTAACCGGCCCCAATATGGCAGGTAAGTCAACATTTTTGCGGCAAAATGCAATTATTGCGGTTATGGCACAAATGGGCTCGTTTGTTCCGTGCTCTTATGCCAAGATTGGGGTGATAGACAAGATATTCTCACGCGTCGGCGCCAGCGATGATTTGGCCAGAGGCCGCTCAACTTTTATGGTTGAGATGGTAGAAACCGCAAGTATCCTAAACCAGGCAGATGAGCGCTCCTTTGTGATTTTAGATGAGATTGGGCGTGGCACTGCCACTTTTGATGGCTTATCAATAGCCTGGGCGGTGGTCGAGCATTTGCATGAGGTTAATAAGTGCCGAACTTTGTTCGCCACTCACTATCATGAGTTGACGGCGTTGACCTCAAAATTGCCGCACATGACTCTGCATTGCATGAAGATAAAAGAATTTAACGATGAAGTCATTTTCCTTCATGAGGTGATAGACGGCGCGGCCGATAGAAGCTATGGTATTCACGTTGCCAAGCTGGCCGGCCTGCCCAAAGCGGTGTTAAAGCGTGCTGAGCAGGTTTTGCACCATTTGGAGAAAAACGGCAAGGGTAACTCCATGCAAGATTTGGCTGATGACTTGCCTTTGTTTGCGGCCCTGAGGGAGAAAGAGGAGACAAAAGAAATATCCTCGCCGGCTCTAGATGCTCTAAAAGAGATAAACCCGGATGATTTAAGCCCCAAAGAGGCCTTAGAAAAGCTTTATGAATTAAAAAAGCTGTGCTAGCCGCACAGCTTTTTTCTAACGTTCGATGGATTGCCGCCGGCCGACTTTTGTGGCGCCTGATTTCTCGCTCGGGGCAATTCCTGTTAGTTCTGCTGTCTTTTTCTGAGCCTTATCTTTCCGAGCTTTTTGAGCATCCGCCATATATCTATCAATTTTTTGTAAGCTTTCAGTCAAAAACTCAGCCATACCGGAAGAGCTAGCCACCAATTGTTCATAATCTCGTTTGTTTTGTCGGTGGTCAATATCGGCAGTTTGGTGGAGCTTACAAATCTTATTGTATTCAGATTTTATTTGAGGGTTTCCATCTTTACCTTTTGTTGTCTTTATCGGAGAATTAACACCGGACAACAGCTCAAGCTGGTAGGGGGTTAAAGATTGTAGACTTTCATTAACAATATCGATGGTCTTAGCTTGCCTTTCAGCTAACTCTTTTGCTTGTTTGCGCCCAAAGAGCAGAGGCAATTTAGGTGTTTTAGGTTTTAAGAGTTCAATTTTACCGTCTGATTTGGCAAATTCTCCAATATATTTCTCAATCTCCAACGTGAACTGTTCCGTTTCTTTCGAAGATGCAAAAGGAGTAGATTGTACAACAAGGGCCATGTGTGTCACGATATCATTAAGCCCTCTGGCATCAGAAGCATGAGCAAAGAGTTCTTTTACCCGTGCGAAAGCGTCCTCGACGTCCTTTTTAGCCTCAGCAATCGGCAGGGCTAATTTTTCAGCACGGCTTTGATAATGTTGTTGCAGCGCGGCCACTGCTTTGCGAAAGTGTTGAACAGATTTTGAAGCGGCAACAGGTTCTGTTCTTTTGCCATCTCGCATACTCATCACGCCACTTTTGACAATTTGTTCATAAAAAGAATCATCTTTACCTTTAATCAACAAGCGGCGAGCGCTAATTTCATACCTCTGAGCCTCAGAAAAAGGCGTCGCATAACTACGGGAGTTTGATTTTAAAAGGTTTTCCAGAGCTTCGTCACTTATTTCAGTCATAATCTTAGGTGTAAAAATATTAGCCTTATCTTTTTTCAAAAAAGTCATGACATCTGCAGGCTGGAGCAAGTTAACGCGGCCATCAATCATATCCTGAGCTATATAGTGGCTGCGCAAGGTGGCTAAATATTCTGAAAAATCAGCCTGCAAGAGGTTTGGAAGTTTTGCTTTGACAACGGTGTCAACCCGTTCAATCAGCGTTTCTGGTAAACTAGGAGATGGGGTGGCAACCGTTTTAATAGTTTTGTTATACTCATTAAGGTCGTTGATAATCTCATCCAAAAATTCTTTTTGGTTTTCATCTGGTTTCACCATTTTTAGCTCCCATGATGTTTGTTGCTATATTTATGATAATAATAGCATAAAGAAGATAAAAAAACAATTAATTTTGTCTAAATTATTTACAAAATGTATTGTTAAGCAAAAACAATGTATTAATAAATGGTATTATAATACCATACAATAATATATTGAAAAACAATGAAATTTTATTGTTGACTTTAGAGTTTTTTTCTGTATATTCATCTGCGAATGATTTAACTTTTGTTACAAAGAGAGAAAACAATGAACACATATGCAACCAAACCCTCGGATATCGAGAGAAAATGGTATGTCGTTGATGCTCAGGGCGTCGTATTGGGTCGTTTGTCTGCTCAAATTGCCAAGATTTTGCAAGGCAAAAACAAACCCAACTATGTCAGCAACCTTGATTGTGGCGACTACGTAGTTGTTATCAACGCCGACAAAGTAAAATTGACCGGCCGCAAGATGACAGAGAAGAAATATTTCAAACACACCGGTTGGATTGGTGGAATCAAAGAGACCACCCCGGCAAAGATTTTGGCTGGCCAATTCCCGGAGAGAGTTGTTATTAAAGCGGTTGAGCGCATGCTTTCTCGCAACCCGATGGGCCGTCAGCAGATGACCAAGCTGAAGGTATATGCCGGAGCAGAGCATCCGCACACTGCCCAAACCCCGATTGTTTTGGATATGGAAGCAATGAACCCCAAGAATAAGAGGAGCAAATAATCATGGCTGAGAAATTAGAATCATTAAAAGACCTCAAAAAGGCCTCGGTCAAAGCTGAAGCTGCTTCTGTAGAAACCGCCGTTGTTCGCAAAGCCAAGAAGGACAAACAAGGCCGTTCATACGCCACCGGCAAACGTAAAGATGCCGTAGCTCGTGTATGGATTATGCCCGGCAAAGGCAACATCACCATCAATGAGAAATCAATTGATCAGTACTTTGCTCGTCCGGTTTTGAAGATGATTATCAACCAACCGTTTGAGGTTGCCAACCGCGTTAATGAGTTTGACGTAGTTTGCACCGTAAAAGGTGGTGGTTTGTCTGGTCAGGCCGGTGCCATCAAACACGGTATCTCTAAGGCTCTGAATGAGTACGAGCCGGAGTTGCGTGCTTGCTTGAAGAAAGCTGGCTTCCTGACCCGTGATGACAGAACAGTTGAGCGTAAGAAATATGGTAAGGCTAAGGCCCGCCGTTCTTACCAATTCTCTAAACGTTAATCGTTTACGGAAGTTTTTCAAAAAAGAGGTGCTTTTATCGCGCCTCTTTTTTTTGTGTCCTGCTCTTGAGATTGTCAAAAAGCATCTTATCTATACGGCCAAAGCAAATATAAATAGGAGACAAGCGTATGGCCGCTCAAGAGAATTTGGAGTTGAAAGCAGGGCAGAGATGTTTGGTGATTGCTCCACACCCGGATGATGAAAGCATCGGCATGGGCGGTTTCTTGCTCCAGCATCCACAAGATTGCGATGTTCTGGTCTTAACCGATGGACAGAATAATCGTCCCGGAGATGGAGAAATTGTTGGACTGCGCCACCAAGAGTTCATAAATGCCATGCACAAGGTAGGAATAAAAAATTTCTGGCAATGGGATGTTCCAGATTCCAAGGTGAGCAAAAATCTGTTTAAGTTACTCAAACTTCCATTTAATGACTACGCTTATGTGTTTGTACCAAGTCCATATGAGAGCCACCGAGACCACCGCTGTATTTATCCGTTTTTAAAATTTTGGCTGCATTTTTTCAAGCCCAAGTTGGCCACTTATGAGGTTGGCGTTCCTCAGCTGAAAGCAAATGTGACTATTGATATTTCAGATGTTGCCGGTCAAAAGAAAGAGGTGATAGAAGAATACACCACACAAGTAGAACAAACAGACTATACCAAGATGCTTGGGTTAAATAGTTATCGGGGTTTGAGAAAGAATTTTGCTTATGCAGAGTGCTTTAGGGTTGAAGATTGCAGTTTGCGCTCCAAAATATTCTCTCATCGGCAAGAAAAGAATGGTACGGTCTGGACAATTTTAGGGCTAAAATTCAAGTCAAAAAATAAGAAAAACTATAATTTAAAATCCAAAAAGCGCAATCCGGCCAAAATGGAATAAACATCATACAAAGCATTGTGTGGTTGCAAGCCCTGCGGGAGCTTGTCTTGGCAATTAAGGAGGGTGGCGATTTCCCCTGAGGCCTGGCGTGAGATGCTAATTCCTCGTTTTGTATATTGTTCCCGAAACCACGGTGCAATATTTTTATACCTCGGGCGGGGGAGGTCTGAGGCTTGCCACAAGGCCAGATTATCATCAAAAACGCTGCCGTCGCCAATAATGTCCAGAGGATTCCATGCGTGAGAATAGCAAGGAGCCATGCCGCAAAATTCAACAAATTTTTTGTAAGCTGAAAGAAAGTCAATTCCTTTTTCATCAAGCAAATCATCGGTGATGCCGGTGAGTTTGATAAAATAATCAGTGAGCTTGGGTGTGAAGTGTGGTTTGATATATTGGCAAAATTTCTCTCTTACGGTTAAATCAGCGGCATTAACTTTGAGAGCGGCAATTTGCACCACTTCGGCTTTTTTCTTTTCTTCTTTAGGAGCGGTAAGAAAACCGTCCCAGCTGGCATATTCACTATCAAAGATGATGAAGCATTTTTCCATTTTTTAGCCGGCCAGTTGTTGCAGCTCTTGCGGAATAATCAAATCGGCATCGGTTGAGCGCAAAATATCGTCTAGGGAAAACAGCGGATTTATCTCTTTTAGGAGCAATCCTTGCTCGGTTCTCTCAAGAACACAACGCTCGGTCACAATCATATCAACCTCAGCCTCAGCGGTGAGAGGGATGGTGCAGTTTTTGACGATTCTTGGTTTTCCTTTGTTGGTATGTTCCATGGCAATAATCACTTTTTTAGCACCAACCACCAAATCCATGGCACCGCCCATCCCTGGCACAAAAGCACCGGGGATCATCCAGTTGGCAAGATTGCCGTGTTGGTCTACTTGCAAAGCGCCCAAGACAGTGGCATCAACATGTCCGCCGCGGATAATGGTAAAAGACATGGCAGTGTCAAAGAAAGCGGCCCCTGGCTTGGTTGTGACCGGAATCCCTCCGGCATTGGTTACCTTGGGGTTTTCAGGCGCGGCCAAATCTCTGTGCCCAACCCCGAGCATACCATTTTCAGACTGAAAGATAACATGTATGTCATGGGGAATATAATTTGCCACCTCAGTCGGCAAGCCAATCCCAAGGGTAATGACATCACCTTCAGAAAATTCTTTAGCAATTCGGCGAGCAATAATTTCGCGGCACTGTTCTTTAGAGAGTTCCATTTATTTCTCCTGCATGACAATATAATCAACAAAAATTCCCGGAATAGTGATTTGTGCCGGGTCAAGGGGTGTATCTGAAATTTCCTCAGGTTCCAAAATAACGACATCTGCGGCAGTTGCCATCACGGTATTAAAATTGCGGGTTGTGCCGTCCAAGAAGGCATTGCCGAACTTGTCGGCTTTGGTGGCATAGATGATGGCAAAATCAGCCCGCAAAGGCTTTTCCAACAGATATTTCCTGCCATTACTTTCAATAACCTGTTTGCCTTCTTCCACCAATGTGCCCTTACCGGTCGGGGTCAAAAAACCGCCCAAGCCGGCACCGCCGCAGCGGATTCTCTCCACCAAGGTTCCCATTGGCACCAGCTCAACCTCAATCTCACCAGCATTGAGCTGTCTACCGGTTTCCGGGTTGGTCCCGATATGGGTGACAATGGCTTTTTTCACGAGTTTGTTGACAATGAGTTTGCCACGGTCATATTCAGGAAAACAAGTATCATTGGCAATCAGGGTTAGACCACCAATTTTGTTTTTGATGATTTCATCAATAACTTTGTATGGGGAGCCGCAACGAAAGAAACCGCCGATCATGACAGATGCATTCGGGGTAATAAGCTTTCCGGCCTCGGATACAGATATCAATTTTTTCAACGTAAAATCCTAACTTATTCAAAATTCGGGGGCTAATATAACTCAAAAAAAACAAAAAGTCACCAATTTTTGTACTTCAATAAAAAATATAGACAAAAAAGAGAAACAATGCTATATTTTAGGCATTCTGATTTATACATATGCCAATTATTAAAACAAATACCATGAAAAGAATTATTTTTTTAGCGCTTGTGAGCTTGATGTTAGGTTCTTGCGCAACGATTAACAAAAATATCCGCAGTTGGAATAAAGAAGCTGCTCGTAAAGGGAATCAAGTTGCCAGACATCGGTTGGCATCGACAAATATTGGGGGTTATCCTGATCGCAACACCGGTGCGAGGGTATCTGCATCAAAATACTCAGATTATTGTTTCTGGGTAGCCTTTGGAACCATCCTTCTCAAAAACACCGAAGGTCCATACATCGAGGTTTATGGGGTGGATCCGGAGACCAAGGATTGGATACTAAGAGAAACAGTCCATCGCAACGGGCCGTTTGCAGACATCGTAACCCAAACAGACGGTCAGAGGCAGATCATCAGCTTCGCCTCCGGAGACAACGGCGCCTTGTTTGCGCGGGTCTATACGGCCGTTTGGAACCCTCAAGCAGGGTGTTGGCGGAAAGCTCGTTTTTTGCGATCATATACATTCTGATCGCAAAATATGGCTTTGGGGAAGATTTTTCTTCCCCTTTTTTTTATATTTGTTAAACTAATTTCATTATCATAATCCCAAGTTAACAGGGACAATAAAATGAAAACAGCCGAATTTGATATTAACACCGCCGAAAATGTCAGACTTTTTGCCGATTATAACTTAGGCAGCAAGTTCTACCCCAAGGGCCATGCCATCACCAAAGAAGACATTATCATCTTCAAGATGTTTGGCATCAGACGTGTCTTTGGCGCCTTGATGGAAGATGATGATATCGATTCTCGTACCGCTCTCGGTATTATTGCCGCTAAGCTCTGCGGGGATAATACGGCCTATGTGGTAGGAGATGATGGTCTTTGCCAAATCGTGGCAGCCAAAGACGGCGTTTTTATCAGCGATGAAGATAGAATAAGCAAGTTCAACCGCCTGCATCAAGAGATAGTGCTAAACACCGTTTTGCCCTATCATCCGGCTACCAAGGGGGAGATTATTGCGCGCCTGCAAATGAGCACGCCGATAATGCCGCAAGGAGAGGTGGATGATATCATCTTCAAACTCTCTGGCAATGTGTCTTTACTGCAAATAGCTGAAATTCATCCGTTTAAGACGGCGTTTATCTATACAAAAGCCTTGGATGATAAGGCAGAAACCGTGCATTTTACCTCGGTGGTGAAAAAGCTGGTTAACTCCTTTGCCCCCTATCAGCTGGATTTTTCAGGAGAATACAATGCCACCTATCATCAGGAAAGTGTCGCCGATTCTCTGCAAGATGCCTTGGCTGCAGGCTATGAGGTGATATTTGTTTTGGGCGCTTTCCCCTCTGCCTGCAAAAAAGATGTCTTGCCGGAGGCTCTGCAAAAAATTGTCGATATAAAAGTCAATACTCACTTACCGCAAATCGGTGCCGCAGATTTATTTTTGGCACAAAAGAGAGAAACCAAAATAATTGTCTTGCCCTATAATTATGACAAGATAGACACTTCTTTGGCAGACAGATATATCAAACAAGCTCTGTTTTCAGAGAAATTAAATCCGGCCGCCTTTGCCAAGATGATCCCGGCCACTTTGCCGGATGGTGAGATGCTTGGAGAGCAAGATAAAGATTTACTGATTGCCGCCAAAAATAGCGGCACAAAGAGCAAAAAAGCCAATATTGCCGCCATCGTCTTAGCAGCAGGAGTAGGGAGCCGCTCCGGCCGCAACAAGCTGATGGTAGAGGTGGAAGAAGACCTACCTCTGTTTATGAAAGCTGTCAATGCGGCCATTGCCTCAGACGCCAGTCCGGTATTTGTCATCACCGGCTACCGTGATGAGGAGATGAGCGAATATTTGGATAAGGTGGATGTTAATGTTATCTATAATCCGGCCTACCGCTCGGGAGTTAAGACCTCTATTGATTTGGGCATAAAATCGGTTCCGGGCTTTTGTGACGGAGCCATGATTCTTCCGGCTGATATGCCAAATGTGACTGCCGCCGATATCAATAAGCTGATAGCCTCTTTCAAAAAAGACAGCGAAAAGCAACTTTGCTTGTTTAGCCATAAAGGCGTTAAGTCTAATCCCGTTATTTGGAGCAAAGCGCTATATGACAAGGCAGATATTGTGCCTGAGAACGCATCTTTACGTCCTGTTTTTATGGAACACGCAGACTATACCAATGTTGTAGAAGTCAAGGGCGGTGATAAATTATTGGATGTAAACTTCCCAAGCGACATAGATAAGGTGGCTTTAAAAAAGGAAAAAGCAGATTAAATATAAATCATATTCCGTCCTTTGAGAAAGAAAGGATCGTGTCATGATAAAGGCAAGAAATTCAGATAAAAGACTGCAACAAAATTATTCTGATGATGATTTTCCGCTCTTTCCCGATATCAGCGAGCATATATCCGGCTGGTCGCAAATGCATAGGCTGATGAGTCTTTTTATGAGCTTAAAAAGTCAAACGGCCAGAGAACTGGTGATAGATTTTGCCGCCATGCTGCTGGAAAAACAAAAAAAAGATAATTAAACAACTTCGCTCCAGGCACCTGAGGGGGATTGCTTCCAATAATGACATTCATTGCCGGAGGCTTTGCAGTTTTTCCAAAATGCTCTGGCCTGATTTAAAGACTCCTCAGAGTTTCCGTCAAAAACGTTAAAAACCCGCATAAACTTCTCAATCTCTTCTATAGGGGCTGTAGCTCCGTCAACCAAAAACAACAAGCTTGCCATATTGGGATTATCCGTGCCGCTGGTGAGCCAAATCGGCTGCAGCTCAGCATTACCGTCTTTCTTGGAGCCGTGCGGCAAAAAAGATTGGTCGCTGTACGTCCAAAGGATTCCGTTTAAGAATTCCACTCGTTCTTCGTTGCCAATGCGCAGCAAAGTGCTCTTGCCGGTGGCATAAGCTTTTTCAAGCAACTTGGGCAAAACATTTTCCAAAGGCTGGCTTTGCAGGTGGTAAAAATCAACTCGGCTCATAATTTTACTGCGGCATAATTTGGGATATTGTTATTGTTAATCAAGAACAAAACCGGACGGTTGTTTTCGCGTCTGGCCTCATTCAGATAATTCATGGC
>CALXVW010000131.1 GCA_944392185.1 uncultured Alphaproteobacteria bacterium | reverse complement strand
GTCTCATATTTTGCTGTGGCCAACCCCCGTACAAGGAGAAGGCGCGGCAGAAAAGATTGCCGCAGCCATTCAGGGTTTCAACCAAATACCTCAAAAAGGAAACCCAAGAAGGCCTGATGTTTTGATCGTGGCACGCGGCGGCGGCAGTTTGGAAGACTTATGGCCATTTAATGAAGAATGTGTCATCCGTGCGGTTTATGCCTCTGAAATTCCGGTTATCTCGGCTGTTGGACACGAAACAGACACCATGCTGATAGATTATGTTGCGGACAAACGCGCCCCCACCCCGACCGGCGCGGCGGAATTTGCGGTTCCGGTTAAAAGTGAGTTAGCGGCACAGCTGCACACTTTAAGCGCCAGGCTAATAAACGGAAAAGAGCGTTACTTATCAGAAAAACAAACAATATTGCAAGGATTATCAAGAGGCATTCCGAATTTGGAGCAAATCTTGCATGAGGCCGCGCAGAAATTAGATGACCGCTTGGAAAGGCTGAATGTTTCTTTTAAAAACCTGCTAAAAAGCAAGCAAGACAAACTGGCTCTTTGCGGTCTCAAACCTTATTACATCCAAAATATATATGAGAAAAAGCAAGAAAATTTAAACAATTTATTGTTACGCTTGCAATCGGTCTCGGTTGAATCTGTTTTGAAACGAGGTTTTGCCTGGGTAAAGAATGAGCAAGGTCAAACCATCTATAACACAGCAGGAGCGCAAAAAGCCAAAGAATTGGAAATTTGTTTTGCCGATGGCAGTTTTAGAACCGACAAAGAAACAAATATTTCACCCTCACCAAAGAAAAAGACAGGAAAATCAACAGATGAAAAGCAAATTGATTTGTTTAACTTTTAGTTTTTTGTTTTTGACAATAAATGCCCATGCGGTTGAACTTTGCGGTCAAGCCAAACAAGGAGAAATTTTGGTCGGGCTTGCTCCCGGTGCCACGGAAGCCAGCTTAGGCTCAAGCACCTCCCTGGTTGACCAAGACGGTGTTTTTCTGCTTGCCTTTGGCAGAGATGAGCAAAAATCTCCGATTTTAAGTATAAAAGATGACAAACAACAAACAAACTATACCCTTAATATAGCAGAAGGCGACTGGGATATTCAAAACATTAAAGGAATTCCACCCCGCAAAGTCACCCCTTCAGACAGTGATTTAAGAGATATTGAATTTGAGCAAAAAGTTGTTCGCGCCGCTCAAGAAACCCAAAGTATGGTTCCTTATTGGAAAAAAGGATTTATTATGCCGATAGAAGGACGCATAAGCGGAGAATTTGGCGGACAACGGATAATGAACGGAGTTAAGAAAAACCCGCATGCTGGCATGGATATTGCCGCCAAAGCCGGAACGGAGATTAAAGCGAGTTCAGACGGCGTTGTTACTCTTGCTCAGCCCGATTTGTTTTATTCCGGAAATGTCATTGTAATAGACCATGGTTACGGACTACATACGATTTACGCCCATATGCAAGAAATGAAAATCAAGAGAGGCGACATAATCAAACAAGGAGATATTATCGGGCTGGTTGGGCAAACAGGACGAGCAACCGGTCCGCACCTGCATTGGGGTGCTTCTGCCAATGGAACAAAATTTAACCCGACATCACTGTTAAATATAAACACAGCCGATAAATTTTGTTTTACTTTATAAACAATTATTGTAAAATTTAAGCAAACTAAGCCCGCCATAAAAGAGGTTTAACATGAATGAAGTTGCATCTAATAAACAAATTGCTTGGGATTCCATTGTTTGTCTGATTGTTGATGACGACAAGTTTTCGCGTACATTTATGAAAACGGCACTTTATCAAATCGGCATCAAGAACACGCGTGAAGCCAGCAGCACGGAAGAAGCCGTTGAGTTATTAAAGAGTTTCAAAATAGACATCATTTTGCTTGATCAACAAATGCCAAACGAGACCGGATTAGAATTTGCCAAAGCTGTTAAAAACGGCACACTGGAAGGTGTTAAGAGTACGCCTATCATTATGGTAACGGTAGACACCAAAGAAAGAACTGTATTAGATGCAAAGAGTTTGGGAATTCAAGAATACTTGGTAAAACCCATTTCGCCTTTAGCCCTAAAGAAAAGAATTTGTACGGCATTTGGCATTAAACAAGAAAGAGTATAAGAAGTGACGGATATTCATTTAATGTTGCTCTCAGCTTTGCAGGGGCTGACGGAATTTTTGCCGGTAAGTTCATCCGGCCATTTGATTTTATTTTCCAAATTCACTACTTTTCCGGATCAAGGCTTAGCCTTGGATGTTGCTGTTCATGTCGGCTCCATTTTAGCGGTAATGATTTATTTTTCGGAAACCATTTGGGAAATAATTAAAGGGTTATTTAAAACCAAATTCATTCCCACATTTAACAATCCCGGGGCCCAAATTTTCTGGTTGGTTTTCATTGGCACGATACCAATTGTTATTGTTGGTTTTTTATTAAAAGAAACAGGGATGGAGTGGGCAAGGAACACGCGTCTTATCGGCTGGACAATTTTAGGTTATGGGCTTTTGCTGTTTGTAGCCGACAAATGGGGGATGACCATTCGTGAGATTAAGCATTTAGGTATTTTAGATGCATTTTTGATTGGCTGTGCGCAATGTTTGGCATTAATCCCCGGCACCAGCCGCTCAGGCATAACCGTTACGATGGCACGTTTTTTGAGCATGGAAAGAAGGGAAGCGGCCAAATTTTCGATGTTGCTTTCAATCCCTGCGATTATTGCCGCGGCGGTTTTAGTTTCGTGGGAAATGTACCAACAAGAAAATTTGGCTGAACTGGTATACAGCATCAATGGCGTAACATATTCATTTATAGCATCTATTGTAGCCATATATATTGTTATGTGGTGGCTAAAGAAATCGACATTTTTACCTTTTGTTATTTACCGAGTAATTTTAGGCAGCTTGTTGCTGTTGGATTCGTACGGATATTTAAATAAGTTTCTTGACTAATAAGGAATTTAAGTTTATATAGTTGCAAGAAAAAAGCCCAAGCCCTGGTGGCGGAATTGGTAGACGCGCATGCTTCAGGTGCATGTTGGCTCAGCCAGTGGAAGTTCGAGTCTTCTCCAGGGCACCATAAAAAACCACCCTTTATGGGTGGTTTTTTATGGTGCCTTAGAAGTAGACCGCTCGAACTTCCACTAGGTGGAAGTTTGACTACAAGCGAAAGGTGCACGGGGGTGCACCGCTCGGCTCTGCCGATGAGCGCAGTGCAACTCGAGCGATAAGCGAGAGTAGTCTTCTTCACAAAGCGAAGCTTTGTTTTTCTATTCCTACACACCACCCACAAGGGTGGGTTTTTTATGGTGCTTTAGAGACAGACAGCTCGAACTTCCACAGGGTAAGATTCAGCACAGCCGTAAAATCGCCTTGCCAAACAAAATCCTCTATATTAGGATAAATCTCAAATAAACTTTGGAAAGGATTATCAATGATTACATTACTATGCCTTTTATTTGCCTTAACTTTTGTTATCATCATTCCCGGCTTCAGAATTGTCATGCAATATGAAAAAGGTGTTGTGTTCACCCTCGGCCGCTATACCAGCACCAGAGATCCCGGCCTCAGATGGTTTATTCCCTATATCCAAACCATGCAAAAAATAGACATGAGAATTATGACGGTTGATGTTCCCAAGCAAGAAGTCATGACCAAAGATAACATTCCGGTCAACATCAATGCGGTTGTTTACTTCAAAGTCAAAAACCCTGAAAACGCCGTCATTCAGATAAGCAACTATGTTTTTGCCGTTATTCAACAAAGCCAATCCGCCTTGAAAGATGTTATCGGCACCAATGACTTGGATACGATTTTATCTGAAAGAAAGCGTATAGGAGAAGAAATCAAAAACATTGTTGATATGGCAACCGACAAATGGGGAATTGACATAGAGGCAATAAATGTCCAAGAAATTGAACTCCCCGAAGATATGAAGCGAGCCATGGCCAAACAAGCAGAAGCCGAGCGTAATCGCCGCGCCATGGTTATTTCGGCTCAAGGAGAAGTTGAATCCGCTCAAAAGATGTTAGAGGCCGCCCACACTTTAGAAAAAAGCGCTGTAACCATGCAGCTCAAGACCTTGCAGACCATAAAAGATATATCATCATCGCAATCGCAAACCATTACCTTGTTTCCGGTTGAACTGGTCAATTTATTGAGCAATAAAAAATAAAATCAACCCTCATGGAAAAGGCAGCTCTTTCGACATTACTTTTAAGATGGTACCAAGAAAACGGCCGTGATTTGCCCTGGCGGGTAAAAGACGGTGCGCATCATAATCCGTATGCCGTTTTGGTCTCAGAGATTATGCTGCAGCAAACAACCGTTGCAACGGTTGTTCCTTATTTTGAAAGATTCATGGAAAAATTTCCAACCATTCAATCGTTAGCGCAGGCCTCCATAGAAGAAATATATAAATATTGGCAAGGCCTTGGCTACTATGCACGAGCCCGTTCTTTGCTCGCAACTGCCCAAATTATTGCAAAACAAGGATGGCCGCAAACCCTAAAAGAAGCACTTTCACTCAAAGGTCTCGGCACCTATACGGCGGCAAGCTTTTTGGCTTTGGCATTTAATCTGCCCAAAACCGTGGTTGATGGCAATGTTATAAGAATTATCAGCCGATTATATCACTTAACAGAACCGGTTAAAGAGATTCTTCCCAAAATTCATAAACTGGCAGAGGATATTGCGGATAAAGACCATCCGGCAGACTATGCCTCTGCCATCATGGACTTGGGAGCGCTTATTTGTACCCCAAAAAATCCGCAATGTTTGCTTTGCCCATGGCAAAAACATTGCCAATCATTTGGCAAAAAAGACATTGAAGAAATTCCTCTCCTCAAGCGGCAGAAAAAAATTGAAAAAAAAGGATTTGTTTATCTTATTTTTAATCCTAAAGGAGAAGTTTTTATCCGCAAGCGCACGGAAAAAGGGTTGTTATCGGGCCTTTGGGAATTTCCCTGGGATGATACTTCAACCATAAGACCAAACGCAAAAAAAACAGATAAATCGGTGACGCACATTTTCACCCACATCAAGCTGACATTACAAATTTGCATTTGCCAATCAAATACTGCACCAACGGAAGGTGTTTTTGTAGCGCCGGCCTCTCTCTCCGGTTACCCCATGTCTACGCTAATGAAAAAAATAATAAAAACAGCAAATATTTAAACATACCTATTTATACGAAATATTTGATTCTTTTACTGGAAATTATGATTAAATAGATTTATAATATATCTTGTAATTTACAAAGGAGGGCTCTCATGGAATATATAGAAACCACGTTGGAAAGCCTGAAAATACAACATGCAAGGCTTGATTCTGCTATCAAGGAAGAAGAAAGCCACGTCTGGAAAAACATGATAAGAATTGAGCAGCTCAAGAAAGAAAAGCTTCGTAAAAAAGATGAATTACTCAGAAGAACTCTGCAAGCACAATAACTAATTCTCTCCTCAAAGAAGAAACGGCCTCCCTCCACCAAATCTGAGGCCGTTTTTTTTGAAAGCTATTTTGTATTAAAAATTGTCTTTGGAGCATTTTGGCTAAGAAGCCTTTGCACATAGCGTCCTTGATAAAGATTAATTCCCAAAGAGTTTCCGACCTCAACAGCTTTAGGATCATCAATACGACACAAAATCATTTTTGCCCGTTCGGCTTTATTAACATAATCCATAAAGTGTTTGTCTTCATGAATAACATCCATGAAAGAAGGATGCCAAATAATCTTCATCAAATCACAGTTAAGATTTGTTCGATTAAGATATTTCAATTTATCAACGGTAATACCATCGATACAAACTTTATATCCTCTGGCTTGAGCAAAAGTTTTAGCCAAAATAAAAGACTTGATATCACTAAATATATCCACTAACTGCAACTCCAAGATAATACTGGAGCGCATAGAGACATTAATATTATCGTCAAAGGCCAAAAAGTCATCAGACAAAATGGTAGAGACATTAATATTAACGCTGAAATTACCGATAAGCGAGCCATCATCATGCCGACTGATAGTTTCCAAAACTCTTCTATCGAGAGTTTCGCTTAAAGACAAAAAGAGCCAGGGATTTGACGTCAGATCGACATCCGGCAGCAACATTTCTCTTAAATCCGGAATAGAGACATATACCTCCTCAAACACGCGCTGCGGAACAGATTTTCCGATAATGGCACAAATAGCCTGCCGACGAATAAAACTTGAAAAATCCGCGACCGATAAAGTTTTTTGAACTTTGGCCAACATTTCTGGTGTCAGATTACGCTTAACTTTTCGATTGCTGGTATTAAAAACAGAAATCGGAGTACTTTTGGGTAAATTAAAATCATTTTTTTGTTCCAATAAAGGCTCTTGCATAACTTTTTTAATTTTATTTCGCAGCTCATCTTTTTGAGTTACCAAATCAAAAATTTGCGCAAAATGAACTTGCTCCAAATCTTCTGCCTCTTTAAGCAACGGATCATCATGGAAAAGAAATCGCACCTTAACCAAACAAGACAATATTTCATCATGGCAAGCCTTATTAAAAATTACGATTAAATCATCATTATGCAAGACAAAAGTAGCGGCCTGTGCATTTGGAGAAAGAGTGGAAAAAGCATCCAAGAGTGCTTGTCTGTTAACAGCTTTAAGGTTTTGATTTTGCAGATTATGTACACACAAATAGAGAGCCTCCAAAATGCGGCCTTCTTTCTCGGCTTTTTTCAAATGTTCAAAAATAAGAACATCTCTTCTCATCATACGATAATCAGACTGTTTTTCGGCCATCATATTTTATCCCAACAACTTTTCCAAATATTCTTTATTAAAACAACCGTCACGAAATTCGCCGGCAATTAAGCGCCTGCGCTTTAAGCATTCTTCGGCAGAACATTTATTTTCGTAAGGGCATTGAGTTTTAATTAAAGAAACTTCCAATTTATCAATATAAGGTCCCTGGAAATTACGAATTCCGTAATGGACCCCCCAACGCACGGCATTTTGATCTCTGCACTTGGCCAAGATTATATTATCCGCGCCAAAGTCATTTATAAGATTTTTCAGTTCAGTATTTTCCGCCTCTAAAGCCATCATCGGATCCCAAAATATCTTAATCATATCCGGTTCCAGACGCGTAATATTAAGCATTTTAAGCATTTCCGGAGAGGTAGCGTCGATTAAAATTTTATGTCCGCCCCGATGCAAAATTTCTTTTGCTTCGAAATAAAGGTTCAAACTGTTAAAGACATCCATCATCTGAACTTCGGCGACAATTTTTTGTTCCGGCCGCAAAACATTTTTTGCAAAATTAACAAATTCTTCAGAAAAAACGGAAGAAAGATTAAGGTTAAGGCCGATGTTTTGAGGCCAATTTTTGATATCAGCAAACAAAAAAGAAGAAATTGTTTTTTTATCCAAAGCCTGAGTAAGATAAAGAAACAACCATTTATTAGCGGTCAAATCGATATCGGCATCATAGATGCGGCTTAAATCCTTAACGGCGACAAAAAATTCCTGAAACAGTGTCTTAAATTCATTGGCATTTTCGATTCTGAGAACGCTCTGATGTTTAACCAATTCGGTAATATTGACATCATTAAGTTTTTCAATAACGCCGTCGATTTGAGAAGCCTCGACAGGATATTTATAAGCAGACAAATCCGGTAATTGGACCATCTCCATCACATTTTCGATATGTCGATAGAGCTCGGCAAAATCATCGGGAAATTCATAGAGGCGAGCAAATTCGCTCATATTCTGAGCATAGAGGATAGGATCGCTGGCCAATCCCACACGTAATTTTTTAACAGCATCTTCAACAGTTGCGGAAGTAATATTTTTACCTAAAATAGCAAAGTCACCGTTGCTTAAAATAAACATCATGCCATAAGCGGCACCGACCAAATTATCAAACAATTTGGCAATAATCTTAACAAAAGCGGGATGCCTGTTTTTGAGTTTAAGTTTAGAAACATTGACATATAAAACAGAGTAGGAAGATTGACTACGAGCAATCCTGTCCAAAGCATCCAACAAAGCTTTTTCAGCGCCGAATTTTCCAGCCTTAGCCATTTTAACATTACACCTTTTAAAAATTAAGATTATCATAAACTTGCTTTTATTTAAGAGCAAGTAAATATCACCATTTTTCCTAACCTAAAATTACAATATTTAATTTTTCAAAAGAGATAAAGTAAATATTGCGTTTTAGAGAGGTTGCTATATAATTTATGCTAAGTGTTTTTGCTCAAGGGAGGATTAGATGGCGTCAACAATCAAAATTTGCATGGGCAGCTCCTGCTTTGCCCGCGGCAACTCCAAAAATTTGCAAACGATTCAGACTTTTATAGATAAGAATCATCTTGATGCCGAAATTGAGCTTGAGGGGCTGCGTTGCTGTGATAAATGTTCCAAAGGTCCCAATATCACGATTGATGATGTAGAATACAACAATATCGACAGCGGCACCCTGCTTGATATCCTGGAAAAACATTTCAAGAAATAAGATTTTTAAGGGAGCAAAAGAATGTCCAACCGAGATTACCCCCTGCATACGGTAAAAACAGATTGCCAAGATTGCTACAAATGCGTGCGCCGTTGCCCGGTTAAAGCCATCAAGATAGAAGACAATTCGGCCATGATTGTGCCTGACTTGTGCATAGCCTGCGGCACCTGCTATAAAGTTTGCCCGGCCAAAGCCAAACAACCCCGAAACGATTTAACCAGAGCCAAGTTTTTAGCCTCTTCGGGCAAAGAAATATATGTTTCTTTGGCTCCGTCCTGGATTACGGAATTTCCCGAATACACGGCTGAACAAATGGTTGCCGCCATTCGCCGCCTTGGGATTCGCGGCGTGAGCGAGACGGCCTTGGGCGCCCAAGAAGTCACCAGTAAAACGGTAGAAATTTTAAAAGACGCGGCCGCCAAAGGTGAAAAGAAATTATTTATCTCCACCGCCTGCCCGGCAGTTGTTGAATATGTAGAAAAATATTTGCCGGAACTAACCCCTAATTTAACTCCGGTTTTATCTCCCTTGTTGGCACATTGCCGGATGTTAAAAGAAAAATTCGGCAATCAAATTGAAACCATCTTTATCGGCCCCTGCATTGCCAAAAAACTTGAAGCCGACAGGCACCCTGACTTATTAAGCCTGGCCATAAGTTTCACGGACTTGCGGCAGTGGTTTAAAGATGAGGGAATTGATCCTGCGCAATTAAAGCCCGGTGTTTTTGATGTTTTTGCTTTAGAAAAAGCGCAAGAAGGCACGGCCTACCCAATAGAAGGCGGCATGCTGGAAACCATCCGCGCGCATAAACTTTCAGATGATGTTTATACTTCGCAGGTAACCGGTATTTACAGCATCCAAGATGAGCTCTCAAGCCTAGACCCCGAAAAGATGGAACGTTTGACCTTTTTGGAGTGCCTGGCCTGCTATGGCGGCTGTGTCTCGGGTCCCTGCACCACCAACAAGGCACCGGGCCTGCAAAAGCGTATGGAGATTCTGAAAAACGCCATTTTCACCGATGAATCCGGTAAGCGCAAGCCCCAATACAACATTTCGCTTGGCTATAAGGCCCAAAACAGCGTTGATACCAATACCGACTTTAGCGAAGCAGAAATCAGAAAAGTCTTGGCCAAGATAGGTAAGTTCTCAATAGAGGACGAGCTAAATTGCGGCGGCTGCGGTTATGACACCTGCCGCAACTTTGCCAAAGCCATGTTAGAAGGCAAGGCCGAACCGGACATGTGCGTTTCTCACATGAAACACCAGGCTCAACGCAAAGCCAATGCGCTCATTCGCTGCATACCATCCCCGATTGTAATTGTTGATGCCAAGCTCAACATCATAGAGTACAACAATGAATTTCGTGATACTTTCTGGAATGAAGAAGAGCATGCCGATATTTATGACTATGACAACCTATATGGAGCAAACTTAAGAGATTTTATTAGCTTCACAAACTTATTTTCGGCCTCTCTGGAATTAGAGCAAGATATTCACAAAGAGCACGTCCGCCATGAGGACAAGATGTTTGACGTGGTTGTATTCAATATTGATAAAAAACAGAGTGTCGGCGGTATTATAGAAGACGTTACCAACACCGAAATGCACAAAGAACAAATAGCGGAAAAAGCCAGAGAAGTTATTCACAAAAACCTGGCCACCGTACAGCAAATTGCCTGCACGTTGGGAGAGCATATGGCAGAAACGGAGGTTTTACTGCGCTCGATAGCCAAAGACTATGCGGCCGAAGAAACCGAAGAAGCCAATTTAAAGATTCGCACCAACTCAACCGAGGGAAAATAAACAGATGGAAGATTCTCTCTACATAGAAATCGGCACTGCCCAACAACAAAAATACGGTGAAGACTGCTTCGGAGATACCGTTTACTCCAAAAAGATTCCCGAAGAAAGAAGGATTATATCGATTCTCTCCGATGGTTTGGGCAGCGGGGTTAAGGCCAATATTTTATCATCCATGACCACGCGCATGGCCATGACCTTTGTAGAAAGCAACATGGAACTGATGCACTCCTCAGAGGTAATGATGGACGCCCTGCCCATTTGCCAGATTCGCAAAATCAGCTATGCTACGTTTTCGGTTGTAGACACGCAGCTGGACGGCAAGACCCGTATTTTTGAGATGGACAATCCTCCTTTTATGCTGATTCGAGACGGCAAAGCGGTCAATGTCCGTTATCGGGAAATATCTTCCGAGAAATGGAAAGACCGCACCATAAACATTTCGCAACTAACCAACCAGGAAGAAGACCGCATAATATTAATTTCAGACGGCGTGAGCCAGGCAGGTCTTGGCAACAGACTTTATCCCTTGGGTTGGCAAAGACAAGGATGTCTAAATTTTGCCATCGAAAAGATTCACAAAAACCCGCACATTTCGGCGCATGAATTGGCTCATGCGATTGTGTCCGAGGCCCTAACCAAAGAAGTTGAAGGCCACGCCGGAGATGATATCAGCTGTGTTGTTTTATATTTTCGCAAACCGCGCAAACTTTTGGTTTTGACCGGCCCTCCGTTTGATGAGAACAGAGACAAAGAGTTTGCCGACATGGTAGCGGACTATGACGGCAAGACGGCCATTTGCGGAGGAACGACGGCAAATATAGTAGAAAGGGAACTATGCCTGAAATGTGAGATTGACAAAACCTCTTTTGACGATAAAATTCCGCTCTGCTCCAAGATGGAGGGAGTAGATTTGGTCACGGAAGGCATTTTAACCTTGACTGATGTGTATCGTATGCTAAAAGAAGGCATCGATACAGATAGAGACAACGGGGCGACCCGTTTGGCGAATTTGCTTCTTGACAGCGACAAGATAGATTTTGTGGTTGGCACCAAAATCAACATTGCGCACCAAGATCCGAACCTGCCGATGGAACTGGAGATCAGACGCAACATCGTCAAAAAGATTTTCAGGATATTGCAGGACAAATACTTAAAAGAAACCAGTGTCAGATACATTTAGAAAAGGACCAGGCCATGAAGAAAATAAAAGTCAGAATCTGTGTAGGAACCTCTTGTTTTGTAATGGGTTCGGCCCAAATACAATCCTTAGAGTTCAATGCGCCTTCAGACATTGCCGATAATATAGAAATTGTTGAGGAGCGCTGCATGAATTTGTGCAAAGACATCACCCGCAAACGCAACCGTGGTCCTTTTGTATATGTAGATGATGAGTTGGTAGAAGAGGCCACCTACGAAAAAGTTGTTGCCAAGATTAGAGAGAAACTACAAAAATAATAAAAAGGTAAGAAAAGACTATGCTGATACCCAAGAATAATGCCAACCTGATGAGAACCAAGATTCTCATAAAATTGGCACAAAGTTATTTGGAAGATAAATTTGCCGAGGCAGACAGGATTCCGCTGGAATTGCGGCCCAAAGACGGCGAAGTCAGCCGTTGCTGCGTATACAAAGACCGTGCGGTATTAAAATATCGCTGCATGGCAGGCCTTGGCCACTGCCCGGAAGAAGAAACCGATGAACTAACAACGCTTAAAGAATATGGAGAGCAAGCCTTAGAGCGCACTCATGCACCCAAAAACAAGCTATCGGTTATTGATATTGCCTGCTCAGCCTGTGTAAAATCACAATATGTGATAACGGAAGTTTGCCGCGGATGCTTTGCGCAACCGTGCCGCCTCAACTGCCCCAAGGAGGCAATTTCGATTATCAACGGTCGTGCGCATATAGACCCGGACAAATGTGTCAACTGCGGCAAGTGTTATGAGGTTTGCCCATACCACTCAGTCGTAAAAATCCCGGTTCCGTGTGAAGAAGCCTGCCCTGTAGGAGCTATCACCAAAGACGAGAAAGGCAAAGAACATATAGATGTAGAAAAATGCATTTCCTGCGGACGTTGCTTAGCCTCCTGCCCGTTTGGCGCAATTGTAGAGCGCTCGCAGATGATAGACGTCATGCGCGAGGTCAAAGAGACAGACAAAAAAGTAATAGCCATGTTGGCGCCTGCCATTTCCGGACAATTCCCCGGTTCTTTGCAGAATCTTGTTGGTGCGCTGAAAAAATTTGGTTTCAGCGATGTGATTGAGGTTGCGGTCGGAGCGGACATCACCACCCAAAAAGAGGCTGCAGAATTTATAGAGCGGATGGAAGAAGGCAAGCCGTTCATGACCACTTCTTGCTGCCCGGCGTACTTCAGAGCGGCACAGGTTCACATTCCGGAGCTCAAGCCTTATGTTTCAAACACCAAAACACCGATGTACTACACGGCGGAGCTGGTCAAACAAGATCACCCTGACTGTATATCTGTTTTTGTAGGTCCATGCTTAGCCAAGAGAGCCGAGGCCGAGTGGGACAAAAACGTAGACTATGTTTTGACCTTTGAGGAGCTTGGCGCCATGTTGGTAGCCTCCGGCATCAACGTTGATGAGTGTGAAGAAGAAGCATTCAGCAAGGTTTCACACGCGCAAGGGCGCCAATTTCCGGTTACCGGCGGTGTGGCGGGAGCCGTTGCCAGCCTGGTTGGCGACAAGGTAGAGATTCGCCCGGAGAAGTTAGATGGCCTCACCAAAGAGAACATCAAGCTTCTCAAGCGCTATGCCACCAAAGGCGGAGAGAACAACATGCTTGAGGTAATGTGTTGTGAAGGCGGCTGCGTATCAGGCCCCGGCTGTATAGCGCTTTCGAAGAAAGCGGCCCGCGCGGTAGACACCTATGCCCAAAGCGGTGAACAGCTAACCCCAGAAAGCAAGATAGGCTAAATCTGAACAAAAACTCAGATATGTAAGCAATTAAAAGCCTCTTTGAATGAAGAGGCTTTTAATTTTAATTGCATTTTAAATTTTCTGCTCTAATATCACCAGTGCAGACGCGAGTTGCGTCTGTGGAGCTTAAGAACTCCTTTGCAGCAAAAAACTCCTCTTTTGGGGAGCCGGGGATATAAGCGTACTTGTATTGGTATGACGAATAACCCGGGCTGTGCTGTAACAGTTCTTAACTCCCCACCTTGATTTTTAATCAAGGTGGTTTTGTTTTAACAAAACCGGAGTGAGAAAAAATGACTGAAACTCAAACTTTTTACAACGATATTCCTTCCAACACCAGCCTCACTCATAAAAAACTGCGCTACCTGATTTGCCAACTTTATCACTTAGAAGGCCAGTGGGAAAATTTACCAACCAAAACAAAACACCAACTCTGGCGCGCCCTGCAGACCAAAACTCTGCAAAACATCTTGAGCGATATGCAAGATGACACACCTCTTAGCACTCTGCCGCAGCCGGCAGTGCGGACGTGCACCTCAATAACTTAGCTGTTATTTGCTCAACTCACAAAGTTCGTTTCGCTAGCGCAAGTGCCATAACCAGCCAAACTTTCTCCCCTCACATTAGAAGCCGTTTTGCGCGACATATAATAAGAAACCAAGGCAAAAGCTACCGAAGCCGGCAGGGGCGTAACCAAGCTGTAACTCGCACCACTCCCGCTGGTCGGGGTGCTGGTTGGCAGTACCCTAACCAACAGAAAGTTTGGCTGGTGGAATTTATAAAGTGATTTTGAAGGCGAGAAAAATTCTAGTAAGCGCTAAGTAAAATTGATATGTTGATATCAATTTTGTCTGCAAGCTCTTTGGAACATCTTGCCTAAGCTAGGCAGCTACTGCATGCCGCAGCGAAGCTAGATGCCGAAGAAATAGGCGTACATGAATTTTCCGAGACCGCACAAAATCGCTTTAGAAAACTGCCGCAGCCGGCAGGGGCATAGTCAAGCTGTAACCCGCACCACTCCCGCTGGTCGGGGCGCTGATCGACAGCACCTTAAGCAACCAAACTTTCTCCCCTCCAACTAGAAGCCGTTATGCGCGACATATAATAAGAAACCAAGGCAAAAGCTGCCGAAGCCGGCAGGGGCGTAACCAAGCTGTAACTCGCACCACTCCCGCTGGTCGGGGTGCTGGTTGGCAGTACCCTAACCAACAGAAAGTTTGGCTGGTGGAATTTATAAAGTGATTTTGAAG
>CALXVW010000130.1 GCA_944392185.1 uncultured Alphaproteobacteria bacterium | reverse complement strand
TTTGAATGATCGGCAGTTTTATTATGATATAGGGGCTCATACTAAGCTTGCTAATATGCGCGATGTTTTGTATCGCTATCGTTTTCATAAAGATATGGTTTCTAAAAGGAGAAAGCCTCAAATATTTGCCGAACAATGTGATTTTCATGCCAAATGGTTTGAAAAAGCCGGGATTAAGCTGACTCTTCAAGAAAGAGAGCTTTTTGATAACTTTGTCACCAGAGGAAAGTGTCACATCAAAAATCTGGAAACCTTGGAAAAAATTGAGCAATTATTAAGCAAGATAAGTGATGCGAATCGCCACAATCTAATCGTTCCGGCTAAGGAGTTTTCTGAAACTTGCGGACGGTATCTTGTTAAGCGTTGTGTTAATGCCGCTATTTATGGGGGAATTAATTCATCAAAACTGCTTAAAAAAACTAAATTGCCCATAGAAAATAGCATCTTGTTGAAAATTTGCCATTTGGCTTTGTGTTGGCGGGGGTAAGACAAGATGAGGACGGCCGTACATTTACACTTATATTATATTTCTCAGCTATCGGAAATAATTTCTGATTTGCACAATTTAGACAGGGCCGGGGGCGATTATGATTTATTTGTAACGATGTCGGTAGAGAATCCGGCGGCAGAAAGCGAGATTTTGACAGAATTTCCCACGGCAAAAATTTGGCTGACGGAAAACAGAGGCTATGATATCGGGCCGTTTATTGATTTTCTGCATAAAATAAAGCTGGATGAATATGATTATATCTTGAAAATCCACACAAAAAATCAAAATGAGGATGATTACACCATTCTTAACGGGAATAGAATGAATGATGCTTTGTGGGGGGCGGCATTAAGGGATGCTTTGTTGGGAACACCGGAGAGAATCGGGGCAAATCTGGAGATATTGGCAGAAAACAATAAAGTTGGAATGGTCGGGAGTAAATATTGTCTAACCTCAGAACGAGAAAGTTATCAGAGTTTATTGGCGCAGATTGAGGCGGAAATGAGAAATTTAGGGCTGAAGATGCCCTCCAAAGTAGCATTTGTTGCCGGTTCTATGTTTATGGTGAGAGCAGAATTATTGAAGCCTTTTTTGAAAGTTAAAGTAGGTGATTTTGAGCCAACAGACGGGAAAATTAAAGAAGGTACCAAAGCTCATGTATATGAGCGGTTGTTTGGAATAGCGGTCTTGGCCCAGGGGATGACAATACAGGCAGTGACAAACCATAATTATGCTTGGCAATTTATAGTTGCGCGGATAAAGCGTTTCTTTTTCCAGAGAAAGCTTACGCGTTCGGGAAAAACAATCATTAAGATTTGTAAGTTGCCGGTATGGAATTGGAGGAATATGTAAATGAAGGGAATTATATTGGCAGGGGGAAGCGGAACAAGGCTTTATCCTTTAACGAAAACAACATCGAAGCAGCTGCTTCCGGTTTATGATAAACCGATGATTTATTATCCGCTTTCAACTTTGATGTTGTTTGGAATAAAAGAAATTTTAATTATTTCGACCCCTAAAGATACTCCAAGTATAGAAGAGCTTTTTGGAAACGGGAGCCATCTCGGGTTGACCATTCACTATGCCATTCAAAATGAGCCCAAGGGTATTGCACAGGCTTTTACTATCGGGGCTGATTTTATCGGAAATGACGATGTTTGCTTGATTTTGGGCGATAATATCTTTTATATGGGTGATCAATTCCACTTTTTTAAGGAGGAAGTTACTAAAAACCAAGGCACCAGAGCAACCATATTTGCTTATCATGTTTCGGATCCCGAACGGTTTGGTGTTGTAGAGTTTGACGGAAACTTAAACGCCATATCTATTGAAGAAAAACCCAAACAGCCTAAGTCAAACTATGCATCAGTCGGTTTGTATTTTTATCCGCCGGATGTGGTTGAAAAGGCGCGTGCTCTTAAACCCTCGGCACGTGGGGAGTTGGAAATTACGGATTTGAATAATTTGTATCTTAAAGAGGGACGTATGTCCGTTGTTCCCATGCGCCGCGGAAATGCCTGGCTTGATGCCGGAACACCAGAAAGCCTTATGGAATCCGGTTCTTTTGTGCAGATTATTGAAAAAAGGCAAGGGCTTAAGATTGCTTGTATTGAGGAGATTGCTTATCGGCGTGGGTTCATTAATGATGACCAAATGAAAGAGCTCATTAATCAGCTGAAAAACGGAACTTATAAAACTTATTTGCAAAAAGTGTATGAGGAATATCATGAACTTTATTAAAACCGAAATTGACGGGGTTTTTATCATTGAACCCAAAGTTTTTGAAGACGCTCGCGGTTATTTTTTTGAGAGCTATAATGAAGCCGAGTTTATCAAAAACGGTATTTCTAATCGTTTTGTGCAAGATAACCAGTCAAAATCAAGCTACGGGGTTATTCGCGGGCTTCACTGCCAACTGGGAGAGCACTCTCAAGCTAAACTTGTACGCGTATTAAAGGGACGTGTGCTAGATGTAGCAGTAGATATCCGCAGAGGTTCACCGACTTTTGGCAAGCATGTGGCGGTGGAATTGTCTGATGAAAATAATCGTCAGCTTTTTATTCCAAGGCATTTTTTGCATGGATTTTCGGTTTTGAGCGAAGAGGCTGTTTTTGCTTATAAATGTGATAATTTCTATTGTAAAGAATCTGAGTTTGGAATCCGTTATGATGATCCGGAAATAGGGATTGATTGGAAAATTCCGGCGGAGAAGGTTATTACGTCTGAAAAAGACCGCCTGGCTAATAAACTAAAGGATATTCCCGATGAAAGATAAGATATTAATTACCGGCTGCAACGGTCAGCTGGGTACGGAACTCAAGAAGCTTTTGCCCGAGGCTATTTGTGCTGATGTCGATGTTCTTGATATTACGGATTTTGAGGCAGTTCAAAAATTTGTTTTAGATAACAATATTGGGGTCATTATTAATTGCGCGGCTTATACGGCGGTTGACAAGGCCGAGGATGATAAAGAGCTGGCAAAGAAAATTAATGAAGACGGTCCTTGCAATCTAGCTTTAAGCGGGGCGAAGATTATTCATGTTTCAACGGATTATGTTTTTGACGGTCATAATTATAAGCCGTATCAGCCGGAAGACGAGACACATCCTTTGTCGGCTTATGGTGTCACTAAGCGAGCCGGTGAGCTGGCTGTTCTAGGAAAAGCTAAAGAAGCCGTCATTATTCGCACGGCTTGGCTTTACTCCAATTATGGCAATAATTTTGTTAAAACAATGCGCCGTCTCGGTAATGAAAAATCGGAGATAAATGTTGTTTCTGACCAAATCGGCAGTCCGACTTTTGCCGGAGATTTGGCGCAGGCGATTGTTGCCATTTTGCCGCAAATGAATGTGCAAAACAAAGGTATTTATCATTATACCGATGAAGGCGTTTGTTCTTGGTATGATTTTGCATCTGAAATTATGGCGTTATCAGGGTTGAAATGCAAGGTTAATCCCATTCCTTCGTCAGCATATCTGACCAAAGCGGTACGGCCGTTTTATAGTGTGCTGAGCAAGGAAAAAATTAAGTCAACTTTTAATATTGAAATTCCGCACTGGAAGGAGAGTTTGAAAAAATGTCTAAGTCAATTTTAGTTACCGGTGGCGCCGGTTTTATCGGCTCAAACTTTGTTCCTTATTTTTGTAAGAAATATCCTGATTATCAAATTATCAATTTGGACAAGCTGACCTATGCCGGAAATTTGGACAATTTGCAAGAGTGTTCCGGTATGAAAAATTATACTTTTGTGCAGGGTGATATTTGCGATCAGGCGTTTATTGAAAAATTGTTTAAGGATTATGATATCCG
>CALXVW010000129.1 GCA_944392185.1 uncultured Alphaproteobacteria bacterium | reverse complement strand
CATCATTAAAAAGAAAAGAATGTGTTAAGCTGATTTTTGCCACCTCATCCCAGCCTTTTTCCTTGCAATATATATAGCCTGAATAAATATGTTTTTGCCCGCAACGGCCGATTCTACGTCCAATATCATGCAAAAGCCCAAAGATATAAGCTTTGTTTGCATCCATTCCGGCCGCATTGGCAATAAATTCACAAGCTTTTGCAACAAAGCGAGAATGCCCCGTCCATTCTCCCGGGTTAAGGGAATTGCCAAGCTCCAACTCTTGTTCAGCCTCAAGTCTTGAAGGATAAGTCATCAGTAGGTCCCTTTAGAGTTAATTTCATACCCTGTATTGCCATCTACAACGGAGTTGGCAAAAGCAAAATCAGTAGAGTTAACGGAATGGATTCGATACAAGGTTTCGCCTTGTTCAACTTGGTCCCCGACTTTTTTCATAAGATCAAGACCTGCGCCCGGATATTGAGAAGCACCGGCCAAAACGCCAATACGGTTAATTCTTGCATTGTCAATACTTTCTACCACACCACTTTGAGTGGCCACAATATCTCTGGTTAAGTGCCCAAGCTGTGGCTGCGGAGCTTTGCCTTGAGAGTAGATAATTTTATTTAAAGCCTCCAAAGCACGGCCAGAGGTTAAAATTTCCTTAGCCACGGCATAACCCTGCCCACCCCTGAGTTTAGGATCAAATTCCAGCACACGTCCAGCCAGGAACAATGATTTTTCAAGCAAATCTTGGGGAGCATCTTCTTTGTTGCGCAAAACTTTCATGATATCGCGTGCTTCCAACACAGCGCCGATTCCATTACCGATGGGCTCACTTCCATCGGTAATAACCGCATCAATCTCGAGAGAGAGCATATCGCCGACATATTCAACCAACTTTCGCAATCGCATGGCCTCATTGGTAGATTTGATACGAGAGCTGGGGCCAACGGGAATGTCCAAAACCAGATGGGTGACCCCGGCAGCCAGTTTGATTGCTAAAATAGAGGCCGCCAGATGCTGTAATTGCAAGAGTCCCAAATGGCGCTCAACGGTAGAAACAATCTTGCTTCCCTCAGCAATGGGTAGAGCATTGTAGTCAACAATGGCAGCCCTGTTTTCTTTGACCAACGCCTTCAACTTATCTTCATCAATATCCACATTTGCAAGCACGGCAAAAGTATCTGCCACGCCGGCGCAAGAAGTCAGCGAACGGGCAGCGGTTTTAGGCATCGGCAAACCATAAGCAGCAATAATAGCGGTAATGATTATGTCTGTTTTATTGCCGGGGACCCCGCCAAAACAATGAAAGTCAACCACAATACCTTCATTGTCCCAACGCATAACATCTTCACCAATCAAAGCTTCGGTTAAAGCCAAGACTTCAGGCGCAGTCATAAAAGAGCCGGAAGCAACCAAAAAAGAGGCAATATCCATATTTGAATAACGGTGAGAAACAATGTCATTAACAATCGAAGCATATTCTCCGGCACTCAAAATATTTCCGGCCACTTTCCGTTTAATGGAGGCCAGGCTTGGAGCAGCAGGTGCTAAGCTAAGAGAGATATTAGCTCCCTCAGGCAAATTAATTTGGTTAAACGCTTCACTGTTAAGGCCAAGCTCGTCAGGTTTAACGATTTTTGCATCATCTACGACTTGTAAAAAGGCATAGATAGGTCTAACACCGCCATGAATTTCTACCTTTGTGAGGGTTTGAACATCATCTACTTTATAGGCGGTACAATCACGGTGAATGTAAGCAATATTTTCATTAAAAGAGCTCACGGCAATGTGTTTGAGATTTAGCATAATCAACCCTTATAAACGTAACAAAACATAATGGCATATTCTATCTACCAGAGGTTAAAATATGGCTAATTTGAAAAATACAAACTATTCAATATTTTCAAGGATGCAAGAGAGAGAATGTTTTAAAGGCGAGCAAGCATAAGCGCCGATTTTAAATTCGTCAGCAAGCTTTGGGATAGTAAACATCCGAACTTGCCTAAAGTTTGTGCCATCAACAGAGGCCAAAAATAAGATATCCTTATCTTTTTTGACTAGTCTAAACCACAATTCTTGGGGCAATTCTTGTAGAGGCCAAGAAGCCCAGTCAGAAGTGCCGGCAACAGTGACTACTGTTCCCAACTGCGGCAGCCTTAAATCAGTGGTCAAAAGACCGGCTTTGGCCCAATTTTGGTCATCGATTCTAATCATGATGCCACACTGGTCAGAAGCCAAGATGTTATCAACTCTCCATTTGACGGTAAGTCGGCAGTCTCCCTGCTTGCGAGTGTAGAAAAAATGCCCGTTATCTTTATAGAAACGATGATGTTTACTCTGCCAAAAATCTGTTTCCGGAAATGTTTCCACCAACATACCATTTTCTACAAAAAGCACGTTGGCAGGTTCGTTGAGCCAGAAAAAGTCTTTGAGAGAGTCCAAAAGCATTAAAAGTTCCTTATCGTTTCATCGGGCATTTTGCGCAAAGCATCCTCCAAAGAGGCATTGTGAGTCTTAGGTGATAATATCTTGAGAGTAATAATCTGGTCACCGTTTTTAATACCTTTGCCTTTAAGGCGAAGTTTTTCGCCGCTTGAGGCATAAGGCGGAATGTTAACAGCCACCTTGCCGGTAATGGTCGGAACGGTAACTTTTGCGCCGAGAATGGCTTCTTTTATGGAAATAGGCATTTCCATAACAACATTGTTACCTTCCAGGCTAAAAATCGGGTGTTTGTCAACATTTAAGGTGATTAAGACATCGCCGGATGAGCCACCGTTAGGGCTTGGATGCCCTAAGCCTTTGAGGCGCAAAGTTTGCCCATCAACTGTTCCGGCCGGGATTTTAACATTAATGTTTTTTCCGTTTAGGTTAACGGTCTTTTCATCACCGCGTGCAGCTGATAAGAAATCAATCCGCATGGAGTAGTTTATATCTTCACCTTTGCGCGGTCTGCGGGCAGAGGCTCCAAAGCCGCTACTGCTGAAACCGCCGCTTCGCGCTCCGGTAAACTGAGAGAATATATCATCCCCGAAGATGGAAGAAAAATCAAAATCTCCGCCGCCGGTGCTGTAATAAGTTCTGGTTCCGCCCTGGCCGAAGGGATTTCCTCCGCCATAAGCTCCGCCGCTGAATCCGGCGCCGAAACCGGTAGGCTTTCCATCTGAGTCAATTTCGTTGTTGTCATATTTTTTGCGTTTTTCTTTATCGCCCAAAATATCATAAGCGCAAGAAACCTCTTTAAATTTCTCGGCCGCATCTTTGTTGTCTTTGTTGAGGTCTGGGTGATACTTACGAGCCAACTTCCGATAAGCGGATTTAATTTCGGCTTCCGTTGCGTCTTTACTGACACCCAAAATATGATAAAGATTTTTATTCATTTTTCTGCTCTTTGCTCCAATCTTTCCTTCTTATATGGTATATAGGAAAGCCAAGTTCCGATTGCAAGACAAAAAGGAGCTTAAAAATCGGTCATTTGTTTGCACATAAAAGTAGCGCGCCTGGCATTATCCGGGCGTAAGGTTATATCATAAAGCACGGCTTGTTTTCCGCCATGGTCTTGGCAATAAAGAGCGGCGATGGGAGCAATCTCATCAACTCTGATGTCTTTATATTCATAAACAACAAAGTTTGATGTTTTTTCAACCACTCCGGTATGCTCGGCGATATAATTGTAGTCTGGCTGTTCCCAAATAACTTTTTCAGGCTCAGTAGCACAAGCAGAAATCAAAAGAAGTAAAAAAACGCCGATAAACTTTTTCATCAGTTATTCTCCTGGGAATTACTTTTTTTCTTGGTGAGAGGTTTTGTAGTTTCTTTTTCACTCACAATTTCAGGCAACCCCTCAACGGAATGTCCGCCTTTTTGCAAAATAACCTTACGCCGAAGCTCTTGTATGCGGCCATAAGCGTTTTTATAATCATAAAGAGGTTGTTGCATTGCCCAAAATCTCCCAAACGTTGGTACTATTTTAGTATTTTTTTATTAAATATTACTTAATCAAGTTCGTTATAGATATCTTTTCCGGCCTTGAGCAAGATGTTATATACCTTGCGGTTGGTGGAATTTTTTGTGCGCGTGTTTTGAAGTTTGTTAAGCATACGTTGCAGTTTTTGATTAAAGGATTTGTTTTCACGCAAGCTTTCAATAGCGCTCAAATTTTCTTCATCATCAATTTTATAGTTCACAACAGCTTTGAGAGTTGCAATATATTTAGCTTCATTTTGTGCGGCAAACTGAGCAGAAGCGGGAAGAGATAGGATAACGGAAAAACAAAGAGCCCAAAATATCACTTTCATGTGCGCTTTCTCCATAAAAAGATTGTTTTAATTAAGATTATTTCTATACTAAAATTATTGAAAAGATTTGACTATTGAAATTTGAAAGTTATCAAACATGAAAAAGACGATGTGGGCTCTTCTGGATGATCGCATGGGGAGCGTCGGGCAAGCCAAGGGAGTTATGTTAGCTCTGGGTGATTTATTTGATATAGAGGAAAAGAAGATAGTCTACACGCGTTGGGCCAAATTGCCGAATTGGATGAAAGGACGTTCTCTTTTAGGGGTTAACGAAAAAGCAAGCAGTCCCTTAAAAAGTCCGTGGCCGGATCTGGTATTGTCCATAAGCCGCCGCACCACACCGATAGCCAGGTGGATAAAGAAACAATCACAAGGAAAAACGAAGATTGTTCAATTAATGCATCCCGGCAATAGTGGTTTGAAAGATTTAGATTTGGTAATAGTCTCGGAGCATGATGCCAAAAAGAGCAAAGGAGATAACTTCTTTTTTATCACGGGATGTCCCCATCGAGTAACAAAAGAGGCAATTTTACAAGCCAAAGAAAAATGGACGCCGATATTTTCAAGTCTTCCCAAACCTTGGATATCGGTTATAGTTGGCGGTTCAATCAAAGGACATCCGTTCAGTCTTGAAAATGCGAAAAAGCTTGGGCAAGAGATAAAGAAAATCCACCAGCAACTCGGGGGCTCAATTCTGATTTCCACCTCTCGCCGCACAGGAGCAGAGGCAGAAAAAGTAATAATGAGTGAGCTTGAGGGAATTCCTGCCTATACCTATTTATGGGGAGAGAAAAAAGAAAATCCGATAATGGGATTTTATGCTTGCGGAGATAAGATAATAGTGACCGGAGATTCTGTTTCCATGGCAAGCGAGGCTTGCGGCTCCGGTAATCCGACATTGATTTTTGAGGGACAAAAGTGGCTCGCCGCCAAACATAAAAGATTTATATTATCTCTGTATGCTAAAGGCTATGCAATAGCGCTGGAAGATAAAAAGTCGTTGGATTTCAGACCGCAAGGACGTTTAGATCCCGCCCAAGAGATAGCCGTAAAGATAAAATCTCTTATCTAAAAGTCTGGCAAAAAGAACTCGGTTTCCGGTTTATTTGCATCGGCAATTAAAATTTCATCAATAGGACTTGTTTTTTTTGTCGCGACCACTTTTTGGAACATTCCGCCAAAATAAAGACTTTTGCGCCAAACAAATTGAGATTTGTTTTTTGCAAAAGTATCAATATCCCTGTCCCAAAGTTTTTCAACGAAGGGGTGATAGAGGCGATTATACATTCTGACAAAATAACGAAGAGGATGCCAAGGGTTAGGGTTATGGTAGTCAACAAAGACGGCACAGCCACCGGGCTTGACGGCATTTAAGGCATTGTTGATGACTTTTGCTTTTGTAGCCGGAGGCAGTTCCTGCAAAAGCAAAAAGCAGACCACAACGTCATATTGATTTTTGATATCGATTTTAGCAGCATCTTGTTCAAAAATTTTCAAAGCCGGGTAAATATTTCCATATTTTTCTTGGTTTCTGGAGACTTGGAAACCATTAATGTCCAAAATATCATATTGTCCATAAGCGCCGATTCTCTGAGCAAGCTGATCGATTTGATTGCCAAAAACCAAGCCGAGTTGCAAGACGCTTTGATTCATCTTGATATTGTTTAAAGCGGCATCCACTAACTTATTATACTGGAAAAAAGTTCGCAGATTTGCAGACCAGTTGGTATCAAGAGAGCTACTTTTTTCCAAGCTGTTATAAATATCACCATAGACGAGCTGAGAATAGGCGGGTAATTTGTTTTTTTTACTTTCATTAGTCATTTACGGGCTCCGTTTTAGACAAAGTTAAGATCACTTGTTTAATGCTCTCTTCAAAAATTTCTTGGCTTTTAACGATCATTTTATCCAAACCGTTAAATTTGTGTCTGATTATCCTATCTTCAATAACCAAACATATGGCAGAAAAATCATCCATTCCGAACACCTGAGAGGAGGATCGCCAGCTATGAAAAATAAGGCGTTTTTCTTCCCAGTCAGATTTATCAATATCTTGCCAGTTTTTTAGCGACTGTGCAAGAAAATCATTCCAAAGGGAGTGAATTTTTTTTATGCCAAAGATGTTTTTATATTCATCGAACCTGGTAATATTAAGTTTCAAAATTTTTGTTTGCATTTTGTTTCAATTTATTTGTTAAGAGGTTTAATTAATCCGAGTTTAGTAGCTTCAATGACGGCGCCGGTGCGGTTATAGACATTAAGAAGTTTTAAGATGGCGGTCACGTGCAATTTGACGGTGCCTTCGGTTAAGCCGAGTTCATAAGCGATTTGTTTATTAGATTTTCCCTGAGAGATAAGGCGAATAACGTCAATTTGTCTTGGCGAGAGAATTTTTACTTTTTCAGCCACATCTTGAGCCGGTGACATATTTTCGACTTGTTTAAGCAAATCAAATTCATTGTGATTAGTATCTTGCAGCAACTCCGGCGGAATATAGACACCACCGGAAAGAACAAGAGTCACGGCGCCGATAATTACGGCATTGCTGGAAGTTTTGGGAATGTATCCGGCAGCACCGATTTCAATAGTTTTTTGGACAATTTCCTTGTCAAAAACGGCAGATAAAATGATGATGGGCGTATCCGGCAGGGTTTGGTGGATTCGCTGAATGGCGTCCAGCCATTTAGCCCCGGGCATGGCCAAATCCGTAAGCACCAAATCAAAACTCTTGTCACGATCAATAACAGAAAAGATTTCAGAGTAATTTTTGGCTGTAACCAGTTCTGCTTGCGGACTATGATCTCGCAAAATCATCTCCAATCCTTTTAAGAAAAGCTCATGGTCATCGGCAATTAATATTTTCATTTTTCACTCCTTCCAATCCCCGCTGATAGCCTGCCACACAGCCAGAGAAGCAGCTGCGGCGGTTTCGGCGCGCAAAATTCTAGGCCCCAAAGAAACGGGACAAACAAAAGGTCTTTTTTTAAGGAATTCAGATTCTTCGGGAGCAAAACCTCCTTCAGGTCCGATAAGAATAGCGGCGGGTTTATTTTTGGTATTGCAAAAAGCTTGCGAAACGGGGAGCCCTGTTCTTTTTTCATCCATAAAAAACAGGGTTCTGTTTTCAGGCCAAGTCTTTAATAAGTCTTCCAGTTTAAGCATTTCCGCCAATTGAGGAACATCAAAACGCTCACATTGTTCGGCAGCTTCAATCATTTGGAGTCTGATTCTTTCGGTTCGAATTTTATCTGAAATTCCAAAACGTGTAGAAACGGGAATAATTTTGTTAACCCCAAGTTCGACGGCTTTTTCGATTAAGAAATCGGTTCGATCTTTTTTCAAAGGAGCAAAGACAAGCCAAATATCGGGAGATTTTTGAGGTTTGCGCTCTAAAGAAAGAAGGTGTAGCTTAGTTTGTTTTTTGTTGGCCTCGGTAACTTGCGCGAGAAACTCTCCGTCATTGTCATTAAAACAAAGAAGGTTGTCGTTAATTTTTAGGCGCATGACATTACAGAGGTAATGGGATTGCTCCTCTGAAAGAGAGATATCTTTCCTTGTGGTAAGCTCGATAGGTGTATAAATTCGTATTTTATTTTTTTCGCTCATGAAATACTCTTTTAGTTATTTTTTCCGTACGCGGAGTCGAATAATTTTGCTTTGCAAGGCAATGTTTTTATCAGAAGAAACATTATCAAGAAAGAACAATCCTTCCCCGCAACAAATGGTTCTGAACTCAAGGATACGCTTGTTTTTGTTGTGTTCGGAGCTGACGATTTCGGCCAGTTTAAAATTTCCATCAAGGAGCCAAGCACTTTCCTCTTTTTCAGGGAGAACAACAAAGAAAGATTGTCCTGGTTTTGCAGAAATATTTTGAGCAGATTTGTTGCGCATATCGATGTAGAATTTTTTAGGTTCTTGATCAGGCAAGAGTTTATCGGCAATTTCATCATAGTCTATTGAAACATCTTCATTTTTTTGCAAAGGCAAATTTTCCGGTGCTTTGTTTTTTGAAATAGCAGCATCCCTTCCAACGTTTTTAAAAGAGAGAGCTTGTTTTGGTTTTTGCACAACAAAAGCTACAGATTGTTTTATAGGCGGTATCAAAAAAGCGATTAAGCCTAAAACAAAAAATAGATAGAGCTTAATCATTCATTCCTCCGATTATTATAAAAAATTGTGGCATAACCGATAATTTGGCTTTCTTATCTTGAGTTTATAGTTTAATTTACAACAGATAAAGTAAAATTTTTGTTACAACCCGACAATAAAATACGGACAGATAATGATAATAACAATTGACGGACCGGCCTCAGCCGGCAAAGGAACTCTGGCGGGCAGCCTATCCAAGAAGTATAATTTGGCATATTTTGATACTGGAATGGTTTATCGCGCGGTGGGGTTAGAGTTGGTTTTGAGGGGGCAGTCAATAGAAGACGAGAAGGCTGCAGAGAAAGCAGCATTGGAGCTGACATTTCCAAAAATGATGGAGCTTTCCAAGCATAAGGATTTTCGCTCGGATGTTGGCGGCAAGGCAGCCTCGGTTGTGGCTGCACAGCCCAAAGTTCGCCAAGCGTTATTAAAAATGCAGCAAGATTTTTCTAAAAATCCGGTATTTGCCGATGGCACCAAAGCTTCCGGTGCGGTTTATGATGGCAGGGACACCGGCACGGTTGTTTGCCCTAATGCAGATATAAAGCTGTTTATTACCGCCTCTCCGGAGGTTAGGGCAAAGCGCCGATTCTTAGAATATCAAGCCAAGGGGATGAACAAGAGCTATGAAGATGTTTTAGCTCAGATTCGCGAGCGTGATGCAAGGGATGAAAATCGGGCGGCGGCACCGTTGAAACCGGCGGCGGATGCGATTATTTTTGACACCTCCTCTTATTCGGCGGCAGAAGTTTTTGAAAAAGTCTGCGAGATTATCGAGAAAACAGCAAAAAAAGCTTGAAAAATAAATATTTGCGTGTATAAGTTAGGCACAAGTCAAAAACAGGGTGCGCTGTTTTGGCTAGAGTTTTAAGCCCGCACAAGTCCGCCTCGCTTTTTATTTCAAGAGGAAAGGCATTTTTGAAATATAAATACTTAATGATTAATACTGATATTAAAATCCCTGAAACAAACGAAAATTTTGAAGCTTTGTTGAACGAGCAATTCGGCGACAAAGGCATCACCGGTTCTGTTGTAAAGGGAACAATCATCAAATTGACACCTGATTTTGCAACTGTTGATGTAGGCCTCAAATCAGAGGGCCGCATTCCTTTGCGTGAGTTTGGCCAAAATGCGGAGCTCAAAGTTGGAGACCAGGTAGAAGTTTTTGTTGACCGCTATGAGGACAAAGACGGCAACATCGTTCTTTCTCGTGAGAAAGCTCGTCGTGAAGAAGCATGGCAAGATCTTGAGAAATGCTTGAATTCCGGTGAGCGTGTTAACGGTGTTATCTTTGGTCGTGTTAAAGGTGGTTTCACCGTTGACTTGAACGGCGCAATCGCATTTTTGCCCGGTTCTCAGATTGATATCCGCCCGATTCGCGATATCACTCCGTTGATGGGCATTACCCAACCCTTCCAGATTTTGAAAATGGATAAGGTTAGAGGCAACATCGTTGTTTCTCGCCGTGTTGTTTTGGAAGAAACCCGCGCAGAAGCTCGTGCAGAGTTGATTGACACCTTGAAAGAAGGTTCAGTTCTGGAAGGTGTTGTTAAAAACATCACCGACTACGGTGCATTTATTGATTTGGGCGGTGTCGACGGTTTATTGCACGTTACCGATATCTCTTGGAAACGCATTAACCACCCGGCAGAAGTATTGTCTGTCGGCCAGACTGTAAAAGTTCAGGTTATCAAGTTCAATGAGGACAACCAGAGAATTTCTTTGGGCATGAAACAGCTTGAATCTGACCCATGGCAGAGTGTTGCCGATAAATATAAAGTTGGTGAGGTTTACACCGGCAAAGTTACCAACATCACAGACTACGGCGCATTTGTAGAGCTCGAAGATGGTATCGAAGGGTTGGTACACGTATCAGAGATGAGCTGGACCCGCAAGAACGTACACCCGGGCAAGATTGTTTCTACCTCACAAGAAGTAGAAGTAAAAGTTCTCGAGGTAGATGCCGACAAACGTCGTATTTCTTTGGGTATCAAACAATGCACTCCGAACCCGTGGGCTGCTTATGTTGAGGAGCATCCGGTCGGATCTGTTATTGAAGGCAAGATCAAAAACATCACCGAATTTGGTTTGTTTGTTGGTTTGTCAGATGAAATCGACGGCATGATTCACCTCTCAGATATCTCTTGGGATAAATCCGGTGAAGAAGCCGTAAAAGACTACACCAAAGGCCAAGATATCGAGGCCAAGATTATCGATGTTGATGTTGAAAAAGAGCGCATCAGCTTAGGAATCAAACAATTGTCTGAGGATACTTTGGGCGCAGCTTTGGAAGCCTTCAAGAAAGGCGATGTTGTTAAGGCAACGGTTACAAGTACCGATGACAAAGGTGTAAATGTTGAGGTTAACGGTGTAAATGCTTACATCAAGAAGGGTGACTTGTCTAAAGACAAAGCCGCTCAAAACCCAGAAAACTACAAAGAAGGGGATGTCTTGGAAGCAAAAGTTACCTCTGTTGACAAGAAAAACAACAAGCTGAACCTCTCGGTTAAAGCCTTGGAGATTGAAGAAGAGAAGAAAGCCTTGGAAGAGTATTCATCTTCTGACAACGGCAACTCTGCTCTCGGCGATGCTCTTGGCGCAGCTTTGAAGAAAAACGCTTAAAAAACAGCGTTTGGCTTTAAGTCAAAAAACACCACTCTGAAAAGGGTGGTGTTTTTTTGTGCAATATAAAATTAAATGAGAGAAGCTATTTCGGCGCGTAGCTGGTCAAGGCCTTGTTTTTTCTCTGAGCTGGTTGAGAGCACTTTTGTATAAGCGGCAGCGTGTTTGGTAATTTCCGTTTCAATTTCGGTGATGAGCTTGGTTAATGCGGCAGAGCTGATTTTATCCGTTTTGGTGAGTACGATTTGATAAGTGACGGCGGCTTTGTCGAGCAATTCCATAACCTCACGGTCAACTTTTTTGAGTCCGTGCCGAGAGTCAATTAACAAGAAAACGCGCTTAAGGTTTACCCGCCCTTGCAAATAGGCAAAAATAACTCTTTGCCATTGTTTGACCGTGCTTTCGGGCGCCTCGGCATAGCCATAACCGGGAAGATCAACCAAATGGATTTTATCGCTCAGGTTAAAGTAGTTAAGCTGTTGGGTGCGCCCCGGGGTGTTAGATGTTTTTGCCAACCCTTTTTTACCGGTCACGGCATTAATCAAGCTGGATTTCCCGACATTGGAACGCCCGGCAAAGGCAACCTCCGGCATTTCGGTTAAGGGGAGTTGCTCAAGTTTTGCTACGCCTAAGACAAAGTTACAAGAGCCGGCAAACAGCTTTTCGGCGGCTTTGAGTTGCTCTTGAGTAAAATCTTGCGGAGCAAAAGCCATTAATCAACTCCCACTTTTTTCATGATAACTTTTTGCTGCATGATGGAGAGGATATTGCTAAGCGTCCAGTAGATAACCAACCCAGAGGCAAAATGCCCGAGCATAAACATAAAGATAAGCGGCATAAGAGCAAACATTCTGGCTTGGTCTTTATTAGCCGGTTTGGGATTGAGTTTTTGTTGAATGTACATAGTCAAGCCCATGAGGATTGGCCAAACGCCGATATCCAAGAACCCCGGTACCGGCAAATGAGTGATTGCCGAGACGGTGAGCGGGTCCGGAGCTGAAAGGTCTTTAATCCAGCCGATAAATGGAGCATGGCGAATTTCAATAGAGATGTTTAGAACCTTATACAAAGAGAAAAATACCGGAATTTGAATAAGCATGGGCAGGCACCCTGATGCCGGATTAATTTTCTCCTTACGGTAAAGGTTCATCATTTCCATTTGCAATTTGGTTTTGTCATCTTTGAATTTCTCTTGCAGTTCCTGAATTTTGGGTTGCACCTTTTTCATTTTAGACATGCTCTCATAAGACTTATTGGCAATCGGGAACATGGCCAAGCGCAACAAAGCGGCAAACAAAAGAATAGCCCACCCCATATTGCCGATAAAGTGGTAGAGAAAATCAAGGATATAGAAGAAAGGTTTGGTCAAGAAATAATACCAACCGAAATCAACGGCCAAGTCAAATTTTTCGATATTAAATTTCTTTGCATATTGGTCTAAGAGCTTGATTTCCTTGGCGCCGGCAAAGAATTTGCTGTTGAAAGTGCCCACCGTGCCGCTGGTGATGGTTAGGGGTTGGCCGACAAAATCTGTCTGATAAGTATTGTCAAGAGGGGTGGAAAACTTTACTCTGCTCTCGGAATTATTGTCAAGAATAAGGGCTGAAAGCCAATAATGGTCAGAGAAACCGGCCCATCCGCCGTTAGAGGTAAAGGTTTCTTTTTTATCTTCTTTGAGTGTTGAAAATTTGATTTCCTTGAGGGTGGAATCAAGTACACCGGCCACACCTTCGTGGACAACTTTTGTTGAGTTTTCGTGCTTTGGCTCGCTGCGGCTGATAAGCCCGTAAGGATAGAGGGTGATATCTTTGCCGCTATTGTTTTCAACCATTTGCTCAATATTGAACATATAATCATCATCAACCGAGATTTTGCGAACAAATTTGAGACCTTGCCCGTTGTTCCATTCCAAAACGATAGGTGTTTCGGGTGTAAGTTGTTTTCCTTTGAGTGTCCAGATAGTTTCGGCTTGTGGAAGTTTGATATGGCTATTAGTTCCGATCCAACCAAATTCGGCATAATAAGGGGCATTGGTTTGAGAGGGCGCCAAAAGCTCGACATCGGGGCTTTTGGGGTCAAGAGTTTGTTTATATCTTGTAAGGTAAAGCTCATCAAAACGAGCTCCTTTGAGACGGATAGAGCCTTTAAGAGAGGAGTTTGAGATTTGCACGCGTTTATCAAGAGCCGCAGCTTCAGAAGTTGAGAGAGCATCATTAAGCTGAGGTTCATCGGCCGGAGTTTTGACAACTTCTTGCTCAACGGCAACTTCAGGTTTATCTTCGGTTATGGGCTGTTTTTTTGAGGGAAACAACCAGTTAGTGGCAAAAATAACAACAAGTGACAAGATAATGGCGGCATAAAGCCCCTTTGTTTCTTCTCTCATAAACCCAAAACTCCTAAAAATTCAAAATCAAACATTGGTTATATGTAGTATATTTTCGCAGCCAAAGCAAGCACATAAATTATTTTTCACGTTTTTGTTTCGGTGGTACCGGATCGTAGCCTGAACCACCCCAAGGGTGGCAGCGGAGGATTCGTTTAATTCCCAAAACAGAGCCCCTCCAAACGCCGTGAATTTGCAGGGCTTGAATAAAATATTCTGAGCAAGTCGGTTTGTAGCGGCACACATTTGGCAGCAAGGGTGATATACAATTTTGATAAAATTTAATCAGACCAATCATCAGATACTTCATTGGGGGCTGTTCCCTCTACTTCAATCTGAGAATTAATGGTGCAAATGGCACGCTTCATGTCAGCAACCAGACGGTCAAATTGCGCGCTGGCGGTATTATAGCGCCCGATTAAAACATAGTCCAAACCGGCTTTTGCCAATTGGGGAAAACACAAACGTGCTGCGGCCCGCAAACGCCGTTTGGTACGGTTGCGAAGGTGAGCCTTGCCGAGTTTTTTGGTGGCGGTAAAGCCGAGATAACACCCATCCTGCAACACCTCTTTGTTGCGCATGGATAAACTTTGAGCCGCCTGGAGGATCAAAGTCGGCATCACCGATTTATATCCCTTGGCGGCTCTGACAAAATCTTTTCTTTTTTTTAAGATAAGAACTTTCATCGCTTAGGCCGAAAGTTTTTTACGGCCTCTGGCTCTGCGGGCAGCTAAAACCTTGCGTCCGCCGGCGGTAGCCATACGGGTACGGAAGCCGTGACGACGAGTTCTAACCAGCTTACTGGGTTGATAGGTACGTTTCATTTTAATTCTCCGGTTAATTATTGTTATTTAAAACCATTAATCTCAAACTAGATTAAGGTTCTCGGGTAAGAAAGCTTATAAAGGCATAAATGGTTTCTGTCAACACAAATTTATAAACTTTTTCCGCCTCTTAGGATTGCTTCTGCCCGTTGAGAATAGGTTCCATCAGCCTGATGAATAATTATGGGCGCAGCGATAGACAGGGGAGCTTTGCTGTCTTTTTTTGCACGGATAATGATGCGTTTAGCGTCTTGCTCGGCTTTGGAGTAGATAGGAAAGATTTTAATATCGCCAAGTTTTGTGCCGATAGCGTTTAAGATTTCATCCAATGCCTGAGCACGGTTGACCATATAGAAATATCCTTGAGGCTTAATCATCTTAATGCAAAGATTAACCCATTGAGTAAGAGAGGTTTGGTTAAAGTTGTGAGCTGTAGCTTTTCCGGCCTTGGGAGAAGTTGGCATATTTTGCTCAAAGTAAGGCGGATTTGTCACCACATGAGCAAAAGAGCAAAAAGGCAGGCCGGAATTGAAAATATCGGCATTGATGTATTTGAGAAAAGAAAAATTATTGGCGGTAGCACTCATGTTGGAAAGTTCTGCCAGCACGGGCTGAATCTCAACCCCGGTAATTTGCGGGGCGAGTTCAAAAAATCTTTGCGCCAAACAAAGGCTGACAGCCCCGGTTCCGGACCCCATGTCCAAGATGTTATCGCCAGGGCGCAGTTTTTCAACCGCCGCGGAGAGCAAAACAGCATCAATTGCGGCGCGGTATCCATCGTTGGGCTGAAAAATTTTAATTTTCTTGTCTAATAAATAATCTTCGGTATAATCTGGCATAAATCAAGCTCCTTTAATTTAAGGGCATAATAGCGGCAAAAAATAAAAAAAACAACAGGAGAGAAACATCGTGAGCTGGTTAGATATCTGCTTTTTGGCATTGGCATTGTCGGTAGATGCATTTGTGGTGGCCTTTTCATATGGCCTGGTTATCAAAAAGAAAAAAGGCCGCTCAGCTCTAAAGATTGCTTTTGCCACCGGAGCTGGGCAATTTATCATGCCGGTATTGGGTTGGTTTGGCGCCCGTACGATTTATCATCAGATAGAGCAGGTGGATCATTGGATTGCCTTTTTTGTGTTTTTGATGCTGGGCATGAAAGTGATAACGGATTCTCTCAAAAGCTGCGAATGCCAAAATAAATTGGATAAGACATTGTCTTTGAAAGTTTTGTTTTTGATAGGCCTGGCCACATCCATAGATGCCTTTGTCAGTGGTTCCATGCTTTATTTTGTAAAGGCGCCGATCTGGAGTTCTGCCACTGTAATTGGGCTGACAACCGTTGCCTGCGCCTGCATAGGGTTTAACTTTTGCCGGATATTTAAAAAGTTTCCCACCAAATGGCTGGAAATATCATCAGGCATCATTTTAATAGGCCTTGGCTGCAAAATATTGTTTGAGCACTTATCGGCCTAATTTTTTAATCACACAAGACTCTGGACAAAATTTTCTAAATGGTATAAATTGTTATCATACTTACAAATTATGATAACAACAATTAATACCTACAATTATGAAAACGGATAGAAGTAAAATCTTGAAAAATCTGGCTCCGTGGGCAACGCTGACAATAGTTTTCGGCACAATGTTAGCTGTTAGTACTGTTTTTGAGTGGAGTTTGGTGGCAGGAATAGGGCTGATTGGTTTTTTTGTTTTTGGGCTCGAGTTATATGAAGCTTGGCAGCCGATACATCATTATTTCAAATTGAGAAAAGCGCTTACCGGACGCACGCCAAAACAAATCACCGATTGGCTGGTTCTTGATGCATCGATAAGTGAACAAATGCACTTTTTGTCTTACTTGTCGGCAGAAAGCTTTGGTGAGATTTTCTCACACTGGAATATGGGAATCTATCAGTACACGCGTATTTCAGAAGAGAAATACACAAAAGTACTGATATTATTTCAAGCAGTGCTTATAAAAGAAACAGGGCGGTTAAAATAACCCCCTGTTTCTTTTAATCCCATTCAATATAGGCTCTGGCAAGTTCTCTGGCATCATCGCTGTCATAAGTGCAGATGCTGTGAAACGTGTGCAGCCCCTCACACTGGGTATGGATTTTAATTTTTTCCCCCATGTGTCCTTCTTTTTTGAAACAAATTTCAATATGCTTGGGGTTATGTTCAATTCTAAATTCCGGCGGAACGGATTCGCTTGCCCACAAGACATAAACGGCGTTGTTAACGTGCCTGTTCATATCAATATCATCAAATCGGACTCTGAACTTGGCTTCCTCATCCACACGCTCCACCTCCGGAAGCTTGGGAAAATCTGTTTCCAAAACTTTTTGTGGCAACACGGCATATTCAGGCAGGTTTTCCCTAAGACCTATGGGGCGTTTTTTCTTAAAATCAATAAGCACCCACTGGCTTGAGGCTCTAATGATGCTTTTGTTGTTTTCGCCAAAGACTTCAAATTCTCTGATGGCTCCCAAGCGCTTTTCTTCAGACGGCCAGGTCTCGATTTTGATGTGCTCGTGCATTTTGGGCAAACGCTCAATATCCAAAACATAGTTTGTGCCAACCCAGGCAAATCCTTTTGAGAGCACATAATCGATTCCAAGCCCCATTTCTTTTGCATGGTTGTCAGCCATATCTTGAAAAATATTCATCAGGGTCAGAATACGGAGATTGTTGTTGCGGTCACATTCATAACTACGGATATTATATTCACTTACAAATTTTGTTACTTCCATTTTTATCTTCCTGATGTTTACGTTTATGCAACAACATTTTAAATTGATTGCGGCAGCGTCTAGCGCTGAAAGTCCGTTTAAGAAAACCGGCGCCAGAGGTTGGTTTTTGCCACACTTCGGTAAAACTGGCTTGATTATTAATATAGTTAACCACCAGCCAAGCGGCGGGATTTTCTTTAATAAGCTCAAAAGAGTTTTTTTCAAGCTTATAAAGATAGTTGTTGTGCGCGGTTGGCTCGGCAATTCTTATTCCGATATATTGGGCCAGCTCCCGAAAACTGTCAATAACATATATCGGGCAATGTGTAGGAATAAAAAGAGGAGATTTAAGGATGGAGTTTATAATTTCATAATCTCCTAAAAATCCATGCCCATAACCTTGAAGGGCGGGAAAGTCTTTAACATCCACAAAGTGGATATTGCGGGCATTGAACTGACCGCGCAGAGGATTAAAGAAAGAGCCGGAGGTTATGATTCCAAAGCTGTCTGCACTACTGTCATCAAAAAAGTTGGCGATATTGTTAAATGTGCCGATAACCGCAAAATCATCGTCCAACGCTTCCACGTCAATCGGAGTTCCGATGAGGACTTTTATGCGGTTTCCGGCCAGCTTTTTAAAATCGATTCCATATTTTTTAATTTGTTCAAGTTAAGTATAGAAATCATGGTACCCATAAAAAATGACATTTTTTTTGAGTTTAAGCGCCGCCAAAAAAGCCACTAAATACATTTCGGCATGGGTCGGATATACGGGAATAAAGATTTTTCTTTTACGAGATTTTTTGATGAGTTCAACAAGTTTTTTGAAAGTGTCAACTTCGCGTACGGCGATTCCATCAGAGGTAATGCCGCAAAAATCAGCTACCGAAAAATTTACTTTGCCGGCCAACTGGCGTAAGCGTTTTAGGTTTGTTGGTTTGCGAAAATAGGTGCTGTTGTCGGTTTTCATATCCCCGGTATGGTAAACGGTTGTGCCATCAAAGGCTTTGATGATTAGGCCGAAGCTGTCAAAACAGGTGTGAGAAGATGCCAAGACCTCAATTTTAAGAGATCCGCATTTAATGACGTCACCATCATGAATGATGTTAAATTGTGGTCTGATACTGCGAGGCACTTTAAATTCATCATAAAGCTCCTCCAAAATCATAAGGGTATATTTTCCGCCAAACAGTGGCGGCAGAGTGTAGCCGGCTTTAAGATAGTGAACGATTCCGTTAAGATGATCCGGGTGAGAATGAGTTAAAAAAATAGCCTCGGGGTTTAGAAACGGGGTTTGCAGGAGCTCCCTGATATCGGGAACCGCCGCTGCCGAGTTCCTAACCCCCAAAGCCTGGTGATTATCAAACTTTCCAAGGTCAACAACAATAGTAGAAGCTGTAAGGCCGGATTTAAGATCTTTAATATCGGTATATTGATAACAATGCCCGCTGATTTGGTCTATGTTATTACCGCCGAGCGGCCGCCAAAACAATCCGCACTCTGAAAAATATCTGTCCATTTAAGCCTTAAATTTCTTTGTTTATTGGCGTTTGCTTCGGCGATATTCTTCCAACTTTGCCTCGCGCCAAGCATTAGCCTTAGTTGCTACAATTTGCTCAATTCTGATTTTATTTGTAGCATAAACGCGATTGCTTGCAAGTTTTTTAGCTATCTTTTGCCCGTCTTTTCCAAATAGGTGAGGATTGGTATTGAAAGCAGTTTTAACTTTTTCATAGGCCTTGGCCAATTTTTTCTTATAAATCTGAGCTTTTTTAGGCGCACTGGAGTGATAAGCCATAGCGGCTTTAATCCAATCATTTCCTTTTCTCTTATAGAGCTTTGTCAGGAACTTTGCGCTGTATTCCACATTTTTTTGAGGATCAAAAGCATCTTCCACACTTTTGAAGGCGTCAGGATGGTAAGCCAAGTTAATTTGCATACATCCGACATCGATACTTTTTACGCCGGCTCTTTGCAGGCGTTTTACCTCACGAACGGCCTCGGCTTTGGTCTTAAAGAAAGTTCCTTTGCCTTGAGCATTCACGGTCCACGGCCAAGCGAGAGTTTGTTGACGCTTAGCATCCCAGCGTCCGGTTTCAACGCTAGAGATCGTGGTTAAGAGGTGTTCTTTTATTTGATATTGTTTTTCAAGTTTTTGTGTGGCTTCCATACAAACCAGAGCATCGTCATGAAATTCGGAGTAAGCCCGAGCCTGTACTGGCTGAATAAACATCAGCAATATTAACAAAAGCATTAAAATATTTGATACGAAAAGTCGCATCCCTCTGTTCCCTCAGGTTAGCCAACAAGTATCCCTCATGCAACAAATGTGCCAATTTCAACTTGTCTCACGGCAACCAAAAAAATAAAATAACCCGAGGTTGGTGATCCAAAGGTTTTGCTGGCTCAAAATGCTAACAAAACCCAAACTACCTGTTAGAAAAGTTAACAAATAGTTTACAAACAAGGAGAGCTTATAACATATTTATTTTTTAAAATCCAGCAAAAAATTTGCCAATGCCAGAATACTTTTGCTGATGTTGGAGCTAACAGTTTGAAAATTCTTGTTTTTGGTAAGGGATTTTTCACTCATATAGAGGCTTCGATTAATTTCCAATTGCAGTGTATAAATATTTTTGCGTGGCTGGCAGTAATTAAAAGCGATATAGGCACCGGCATAGGGGCGGTTAAACTCCACGCGATATCCAAAATCTTCTAAAGCTTTGCTCAAGAATTCAGACATTTGCGTCGGGCAGCTTTCATCAAAAAGGGTGCAGATACAAAAATCCAGAGGCTTTTCTTCATTCATGATATTGCAAATCATGGACGGCATGGAGTGGCAGTCAACCAGAAGACAAAAGCCGAATTTGCGCACGCATTTATCCACGAGCTGTTTTAAGCGCTTGTGGTAAGCATCATAGACATATTTGATACGCTTCATGCCTTCTTGATAAGAAAGCAACCCGTCATAAATATTTTTATTAGGGTAGACAATGCGGTGGATAACGCCAAGGCCCACACGGCAGCGGCGGCTTCCGGCGTTATTGGAGCTTTGCGGCGCATCAAAAAACATTTTATCATCGAGTTCTATTTTATCGCGGTTAGCATCGACAAAGGTTCGCGGGATATTCATACTGATAAGGGGGATTCCGGCATCGGATGCTTGTCTGATAATTTCAGTAACAAAACAATCCTCAGAAGAGCGCAGTTCTTTTTCGCTTAGAGCCGAGTTTTCAAGAAACTCCGGCGGAAAGAGATTTCCGCTGTGAGGCGAAGACAAAACGATTGGGAATTTAGGGTCTTTAACATTAAATTCCTCAAAGATTTTAAGAGCTTTATAATTAACTCTGAAATCAAGTTTTTTGTTGTCCACGTCAATACTCCTTACAGTTTGAGAGTAAGGAATATTATACGAGATAAAGCTTAAATATTCCCTAATTTTGGGGAGTTTTCTTCAAAAGCCAATATTGAAAAAGTATAAATGCGGCGATGAGTGGCAATAAGATTTCAGAAGTTTCTTCCATAACCTGGAGATTAAGACGCAATTGCTCAGGCAAGCCAAATGAGCAAGAAGAAGATAGGTGTGGTCAAGGGGGAGGTAAGATATTTTTTCATTATAGCAGTTCCAGTTCAAAAATTTAGCAAAACATAGAGGTATATTTATGCCGATAAAAAAAATTGTATAGAAAAATTTTTTATCGATTTATTAAGTTGGTATGTAAAAAAGTTCTTGCCAAAAGAGAAAGTATAAGCTAATAAGATAGGCACCAAAAGATAAAACGGGTGTGTAGCTCAGTGGTATGAGCACTACGTTGACATCGTAGGGGTCGCTGGTTCGATCCCAGCCACACCCACCATACACCAAACCCCGCCTTGTG
>CALXVW010000128.1 GCA_944392185.1 uncultured Alphaproteobacteria bacterium | reverse complement strand
TACGTAATTGGCGGCCCAAACAGAACAAGCATTGTAATCATTTTGGATAATCAGTCGCATTTTATTTCTCCTTTATAAATTTGCCGTCAATTATTGTGTAACGTAGGCTTAAATCTTTTTCTAAAACTATAACATCAGCTTTTTTGCCCGGAAGCAAAAGACCTAAATCTTCTTTTCTCATAATACGTGCCGGATTGCTGCTGGCCATGTGAATTACTTTTTCTATCGGAATACCATAGGAAACCAAATTGCAAAAACCATCTAACATTGAAATGGCCGAACCGTTGATAACATTGTCTTTTTTGCGATAAAAGACTTTATCTAAATATAATTCAGAATCTTCAGGTAATATTGTTTTAGCCGGCGGAAGCGCGTCCGTTATCATTACAATTTGGCTTAACGGCTTACTCTTCATTAGTAAATGAATCAAATTGGGGTTTACGTGAACACCATCACCAATGATTTCGCAGGACAATTCCGGATGAATTAATGCTGCGCCGACAACGCCCGGTTCTCGGTGGTGCAGGGGTCTCATGGCATCAAATAAATGCGTGACGTGCATGATGCCTGCCTGCATTCCTTCTATCATTTGATTATAGGTGGCATTGGTATGGCCGGCTTGCAGCACAATTCCTTTGTTAATGCAATATAGAGCTAACTCCCTCATCCCTTTTAGTTCTGGGGCAACTGTCATGTTAATCAGCTTGCCTTTGGAGGCTTTCCAGAGATGTTCCATCAGCTTCATATCAACACTGCTTATACCTTCTTTGGATTGGGCACCAATTCGTTCAGGCGATAAAAAAGGTCCTTCAAGATGAATGCCTAAAATTTTGGCTCCTTTTTCTTTGCCCATGGCTTTGACAATTGCTTTTATCTTTTTTAACAGCTTTTCTTCGGTATCTGTACAGCAGGTGGGAATAAAAGACGTAACACCATAGCAAGCCAAAACTTCCGACATCTTTAATATGGATTTATAGTCTGCGTCGTCAGCCCCAAAACCACCAATGCCGTGAATATGCGTATCTATAAAACCTGGTAAAACATACGCTCCCTTAACGTCAATAATTTTTACTCTGGAAGAAAATTTTTTCTTTTTAAAACGCTCTTCGTTATAAACATCTGCTATTTTGTCATTCTTAATATAAACCGCACACCTTTCCATAATCGATAAACCGGTTAAGACAGTGGCGTTGTGCAAGCAGATGGCTGAATTCATGTTTCCCTCTTTATCTCTATTTCTTTTATTATTATCTTTAATGGTAAAATTACGGTAAATTTATTTTATAACAAACATATGCTTTTTGAATATTTTATTTTCTTTTAATCTTTATAGTGGATATGTGGGTTAGGAAATTTACAAAACAAGATTATTTTGTATAGTAAAATGGTTTTGTTTTAACTTGGAGGATGTTTATATGGAAGTTTGGGGAATAGACGCCAAACTGGCCGCCAGCATTATTGTGGCTGTTGCTTATTTGGTTATTTTTACCGAAAAAGTAAACCGAGCTGTCGTTGCTTTGCTCGGTGCTTCCGTTATGTTGCTTGTCGGTATTATGTCGCAAGAACAGGCTTTGGATGGAATCGATTTTAATACCTTGGCTTTGCTTATCGGGATGATGATTATCGTGGCAATTACCGAAAAATCCGGTTTGTTCCAGTTTGTGGCTGTGTGGAGTGCTAAAAAAGTGCATGCTTCTCCCAGAGGGCTTTTGGTTGTCTTGGCTACTGTTACGGCTCTCTTTTCTGCTTTCTTGGATAATGTAACTACCGTGTTGCTTATTGTACCCGTTACTTTGCAAATTACCGATAAACTTAAAATAAATCCATATCCTTATTTATTAATCGAAATTTTTGCTTCAAATATCGGCGGAACCTCTACTCTTATCGGGGATCCTCCAAATATCTTAATCGGTTCTGCTCTTGAGCTCGGTTTTATGGATTTCCTCAAAACTCTGACCCCTGTCGTGTTGACTGTAATATTGGTGCTGGTTTTGGTATTTGATTTGGTGTGGAAGAAACAGCTCGTTACCGATAAGCGTAAACGTGTATTGGTTATGCGTATGGATGAGTTCGCTTGTATTAAAGATAAACCTTTACTGATTAAATCTGTTTCTGTTCTGGCTCTTGTTATTGTGACTTTTATCTTTGCTCATGAATTGTTTTTGGATAATGGTACGGTGGCCTTGACCGGGGCTTCGTTGCTTTTGCTGTTTTATACGTTTTCTTTCCATGGGGCTGAGCGTGAAGATAAAGTCGAACAGATTTTTGGCATGGTCGATTGGACAACCATCTTCTTCTTTATTGGTTTGTTCGTGATGGTTTATGGTTTGGAAATTACCGGCGTGCTTTCTTGGCTCGGAAAAGAATTTTTGACCCTGACAAATGGCAGTATCAATCTGATGATGTATCTGATTTTGTGGGTGTCTGCTATTTTCTCGAGTGTTATTGATAATATTCCTTTTGTCGCCACAATGATTCCTCTTTTACAAACCGTTGAGGAGGGAATTGGCGGACGAGACGTTATGATGCCGGTGTGGTGGGCTCTCTCTCTTGGGTCTTGCTTCGGCGGAAACGGAACCCTCATCGGGGCTTCGGCCAATGTGGTGGTGGCCGGTATCGCCGCACGTAACAAAGTTCCCCTCAGCTTTGCCAAGTTCTTGTTGTGGTCTGTTCCGGTTATGCTTGTCAGCGTTTTGATTGCTAATATTTTCTTGTATCTGGAATTTATAATGTAGCAAAAACCCCGCCAGTCGGCGGGGTTAAATTTAAGCTTTTTTCGGCTTGAATATTGAGGCTAATATACCAATTCCGATAATGCTGAACGTGGTTATCAGCGATACTTCTGCCGTAATCGTGATCCCGATATAGGGCAAAAATATTTTTGAGCCGATAAAGATCAGAATAATTGATAATGCCGGTTTCAAATATGTAAACTGGTTTACTGCCGCGGCCAACAAGAAATACAGCGCTCTTAGACCTAATATGGCAAAAATATTGCTGGTGTAGACCACAAACACATCTTGCGTAATTAAGAAAATGGCCGGAATACTATCAAAAGCAAAAATCACATCCATCGTTTCAATTATAATTAATGCAAAAAACAGCGGCGTGATATAATGTTTGCCGTTTTCTTTTACAAAGAAATGCTCTCCTCTTATTTCTTTGGTAACATGAAAATATTTGCTTACCAGCTTATAAAGGCGGCTGTCTTGGATGTTGTTTTCCTCTTCTTCTTTGTGCATGGCCATCTTGATGCCGGTGTAAATCAAAAAGGCTGAGAATAAGTATAAGACGCCATGGAATTTTATAACCAACGCATCTCCTAAGCCAATCAGAATGCCTCTCATGACAATGGCGCCCAATATGCCCCAAAAAAGTACTCGGTGTTGGTATTTTCTCTCAATTTTGAGGCTGGTAAAAATGACCGAGATAACAAAAATGTTATCAAGCGATAGGCTCTTTTCAACCAGAAAACCGGTATAATACAATAAGCCCGTTTCCATGCCTCTTTCATAAATTACAAAAATTCCGAATATTAAGGCTATTGCTATATAAAATATACAAGCTGCCAGCGTATCTTTTATTTTTGGTTCTTCCGCATGGCGATGAAAGACAAATAAGTCCAAATATAGCAGGATGAATACGATAATGCCAAATATTGTCCACATCCAGGGTGCCGATAAAATCGTATGCGGTTGAGATAAAACGTCTAATATTTCCATTGCTTTTATTACCTGTTAAAGAAGGCTCTGAAAACAGAGCCTGATTTTAGAATTCAATTCGAATAATAACACGACGGTTCTTTATTCGGTTTTCGGGGATAGGCTCTCCATAGGGGTTGAGGTTGGGGTAGGCCGGTGAAATTCCTGCCAATCCCACTGCCTTAAAGCGATTATTGTCCATGCCGTTTGATATCATGGTGCGAACAACCGCTCCGGCTCTGGCGGCAGATAATTCCCAGTTGGAGGGGAGTTCCGCTATTTGTGATTCACTGGTATCATCCGTGTGCCCTTCCACTACAATACGAAAGCGACGATATTTATTTGAATCCAGCAGGGTCGATATTTTTTTGATGGTCGGAATTGCTTCAGCCTTGATATTAACGCTTCCTTTATCAAAAAGATTAATCGTGGTCATTTCTAATGTGGCACCTTGTGCATCTGAAGAAACAATAACACCATCTTCTTCAAGATTTAAATCTTTGGCATCATTTAGAAAGTTTATGATCGTTCCGCTCAAGGGATCTGCTGTGGCATTACTGAAGGCGGCTGCCAAAGCATATTGGATTTGAGCCGCTTTATTCTTATCCAAGCTTGATGAGGCAAAAAGCACAATAAATAATGCCAGCAATAATGTCAGCAAGTCTGAATAGGGAATCAGCCATGTCTCATCTGCATGTTCTTCATGG
>CALXVW010000127.1 GCA_944392185.1 uncultured Alphaproteobacteria bacterium | reverse complement strand
CTGGATTGTCAGACAATTTGAAAAAGACGGCGCCAAAGAAGCCTCTAAGGCCACTATTGCCTACTCCGAAGGCGAGTTCAAAAAAGCCCTCGAGCTGGCCTCTGAATCTTTGCGCGATAATCCCAGAAACCAGCAAGCCCTCTTGGTCGGCGCTCTCTCGGCCGAAAACCTTGGACGCATCAATCGTGCACGTCAATATTACGAAGACCTTATCATTATTGATGGTTCTAATACTTCTATCTTGGGCAGTGCCAGCGGAACTCCGCAAAAAATATCAGAAATTGCCAAAGAACGGCTTCGCGCTATCACTATCAAACAAAGCGAATTGGTGATTGAGAACAAAGACGGCGCTAAAAACTTCAATATCTCTAAAGCCGCAGGCGACGCTCAGAGCAAAGCCACCATCACCAATGCGCTCAAACGCAAACCTGCCGCTGCTCCCAAAAAAGCTTTCACCCCACCGATTGATGACCTCTTTACCCAAGAAGAGCAAAATATCATCTCTCGCTTTTTGGTTATGAAAGAGTTGGCTGAAAAAGACTTTATGACTAAAGAAGAATTCCTTTCCCGTCGCAATGCCAATATCGGAGGCTTGCTCCCGCTCACCAAACAGCCGCCGGCAACCGGCATTGATACTCCGGTGCCCTCACCCGAGCTTATTGTTGAGCGCATTAATGTCTTGAAGGAAGGCGTTGAATCAAGGGCTATCACCCCGAGAGAATTTGCCGCCGAGCGTGAAGTTATCATTGAGGCTTTGTTGCCGCCAAACCCCAGAACCAGAATGAAGCCCAAGGCTCCTTCCAAAGATATTCTCGGTGCGGCTAAAGATTTGCGCAAGTTAGAGGTTCTCTACCAACTCAACCTTATTACCTCCGGTGAAAAAGAGGCTGAGAAGAAGGCTGTTGAAAAATATTTGGGCATCAACCGCGAGGCTCCCAAGGCTCAGGCCGCTCCGGCACCCCAGAAGGCCTTGACCGCTGAGCAAGCTGCCCCCAAAGAGGCCCCTGCTCCGCAAGCAGAAATCGTGGAAGTTAAAACAACAGTTGAGGAATTGCCTATTCCCATCAAACCGGAAATTAATACCGTGACCAAAGGCGACCAAGCTGTCGCTGTCATCACCACCACTGAGGAAATGGCGCCTGCCGCCCCCGGCCCGCAAAATATTGTGCCGGATGTTTCCTCTCCGTTCTAGTTTATCTTTTACTCAAACGCCGCTTTGATTTTAAGCGGCGTTTTTTGCTGTCCTTTAGTTCTTGACTTGAGGGCGCTTTTAGATTACAACTTGCTCAATTTTGTTAAACTGAAAGATTAATCAATGCCTGATAATAAACCAAATATTCGCAAAACTTTTGCCATCATCTCCCACCCTGATGCCGGTAAAACAACCTTAACCGAAAAGCTGCTGCTTTTTGGCGGCGCTATCCAACAAGCCGGCGCCGTTAAAGCCAGAGGAGAAAACCGTCGCGCCCACTCAGACTGGATGAAGGTGGAGCAAGAGCGCGGTATTTCCGTTGCCTCTTCGGTGATGACTTTTGACTACAATAACATCACTTTCAACCTCTTAGATACCCCTGGTCACGAGGATTTCTCAGAAGATACCTATCGCGTGCTGACTGCCGTTGACTCTGCCATCATGGTTTTGGACTCTGCCAAGGGTATTGAAACTCAAACCAAGAAATTATTTGAGGTTTGCCGCCTTAGAGACGTGCCAATTCTCACCTTCATCAACAAGCTTGACCGCGAGGGGCAAGACCCGTTCTCTTTGCTTGATGAGATTGAAAAGACTTTGGCGCTTGATGTGACCCCTGCCAGCTGGCCGATTGGCAGCGGCAAAGATTTTTTGGGCTGTTATGACTTGTTTGGCGATCGCTTAATCCTTATGAACAAGAGCGGAAATAAATCTCAAATCAACTCCACAATCGAGGTTTGCCAAGGGCTTGATGACCCCAAGCTTGATCAACTCTTGCCCGCGCACATGGTCTTCAAACTCCGTGAAGACGTGGAGATGATTAAAGAACTTTGCCCAAAATTTGATGTGGAGGCTTATTTGGCCGGAACCATGACACCTGTTTTCTTTGGCAGTGCCATCAACAATTTCGGTGTCAGAGAAGTATTGGAAGGCCTGCACTCAATTGCGCCGACCCCGCGCCCACACCCGGCCGTTGAGCGCATCATTCAGCCCGATGAAAACAAAGTCAGCGGCTTTATCTTCAAAATCCAGGCCAATATGGACCCCAAACACCGTGACCGTATCGCTTTTATGCGCATTTGCTCCGGCCACTTCAAACGCGGAATGAAACTTTTGCAGGTGCGCACCGGCAAAGAAATAAAAGTTCCGACCCCGGTGATGTTTATGGCTCAAGAGCGTGAGTTGGCAGAAGATGCTTTTGCCGGAGATATTATCGGTATTCCCAACCATGGGCAGCTCCGTATCGGCGATACCCTGACCGAGGGAGAAAAGTTCAAATTTACCGGCATCCCCTCTTTTGCACCGGAGCTCTTAAAATCTGTCCGCGCACTTGACCCCCTGAAATCAAAGCACCTTGGCGATGCCCTCAAACAAATTGCCGAGGAAGGCGGCGCCTCTATTTTCAAACCCATCATCGGTGCCGAGTGGATTGTCGGCGTGGTTGGCGTGCTCCAGTTTGAAGTGATGGCCGATCGTATTAAAAACGAGTTTGGTTTGCCGGTGATGTTTGAGCCTACTCAATATTTTACCGCGCGTTGGGTTTCCTGCCCGGATAAAAACGAGTGGAAGCGTTTTGAAGATGCCAACCGCACCAATCTTGGTGAAGACAATGACGGTGCAATCGTCTTCTTGGCTCGCAATGCTTGGCACCTCAACAAGACGATGGAAGATTTTCCGAAAATCATATTTACCAAAACCCACGAAGCTAATTAAACACAAACAACGCCTTTGGTCCTTATACCAAAGGCGTTGTCTTAAGATGTTAGTTGGTTAGTTCATCCAATCAATCCAGTCGCTAAGACTTTCATTGTTGAGTTTGTCTGCTCCTACGGCACTTAATAAAGCTACCACTATTCCGATCCCGAGCCCAACAAACCCGTTACCAAGTGAAACTTTAAAAAGCCCAACCAGACAATAAATCGCTCCGGCGCTCAAGGCTAAACCAACCAGGGTGAGAATCAGGCTGAAGTCATCATTCATCAGCCCTGCCCAAAGATAACAGGTGGCGAAAAACACCAATACCTGCATGATAAGAATCGTTCCCCATTCCATAATGCTTATATTTTTTAAGAGTTAGTAATAGTAAATACAGAAAAATAGCTATTTTTGTAAAAGAACACATGGTTTGATTTCTTGTTACAGATGGTTTGATTATTTTGGGCAACATAAATTTAAAATATTAAATAAATGAACAAATTTTTCTCAATTCTTTTTGTCACTTTTTTAAAATTTA
>CALXVW010000126.1 GCA_944392185.1 uncultured Alphaproteobacteria bacterium | reverse complement strand
GCATTTGTATCAATACGGATAGCAGCATATCCATTGGTATCTGCCAAAGAGCTTTTATAATCTACACTTAAATCACTAACCAAATTGCCGGTTTTGCTGATAGTGATGAGATTTTGGGCTTTGGTATTTGCAGAAGCCGTGATACTTGAGAAATCTTTTCCTCCGCTGAAATTGCCATAATAACCGACACCCACCAGTTTTTGGTTTTCTTGCAAGGTCAAGCCGCCGGTAGTGGAAATGTCGCCCAAGTCGATAGCGCCATAAACGCAGATTGTTTCTTTGCCGGCGGCAATCGCATCTTTTAATTCCTGCGCCGTTGTCACAACCGCACCGTTCTCGCCCACTTTTTCTTCAAAATAAGATTTATCTGGAATATTCCCGCTGCAATTGACCTGGGTGGCAACGGCCGTTGCTTGCTCTAAAAAATCCGTGGCGCTTTCCAACGCCGTGGTGGCGGCCTTTATTGTGCTCACCGCCTGCCCCATAGAATCAAGCAAAGCATTTAAGTCATCGGCTCGGTTGTTTAATGAAAGAGCTGTGTAATAAGAACTCGGATTATCTATGGCGGAATTAACTTTATTACCGGTAGAGAGTTTATTTTGAGTAGAGGAAACCTGCCCGCTGATGTTTTGCAGGCTCAATAAATTTGACCGCATACTGGCGGTTAAGCTAATTCCGCTCATAAGTCCTTTTTCCCTAAAGTTCATATAACGGCACATCTAAAAGGCATTTTCGCGAGGCTCGCAAAATTCATGTACCACAAACGTACATTAGAATTTTTCTCGCTCTTAAAATCCCTTTATCTGCACCATTCTCCGAACTTTCACTTGTTCGTTATTGTTTTAGTATACTAGCTTCAATTATATCTTATTTAGTATCGCTTGCCAGAAAAACACACTACTTTTCCACATAATTAAAAGATTGTAACCTTTTTTAATATCTTGTGTTTGATAACCTTGGATTTGTGCTTGTGTTTTATGTCCATACGTTTAGACTCGGCTTATTAGGTGAGTTTTTTAAGGATAAAGATAATGGGAAAAAATAAATGGTTTGGCACCGATGGCGTGCGCGGCGTGGCTAATGAATTTCCGATGACAATCGATTTTGCCTCCCGTTTGGGAAGGGCTGCCGGAAGCCTTGTCTGCTTGAAAACTAAAAAAGTTGCAATCGCCAAAGACACGCGTATCTCTGGTGATATGTTGGAAGCCGCACTCATTGCCGGGTTTACCTCTCAAGGTGTTGATGTTATCAAACTCGGGGTTTTGCCAACACCGGCTCTTACCACTTTGGTTTCTTCTTTAGGCGTTGATATGGCTGTGATGATTACGGCTTCTCATAACCCTTATCATGATAATGGGATCAAGCTTATCGTCGCTGACGGCAGCAAGTTCTCTGATGAGGTTACCTCGCAGTTGGAGCAAATGGTTGAAGCAAATTCTTTTGCTTTTGATAAAGATAAAATCGGACGCGTTTCCTATGATGATTCTTGCACGGAAAAGTACAAACAAATTGCTTTGTCTGCCGCAGCTCCCAATGCCTTAAAGGGGATGAAAATCGTGCTTGATTGTGCCAATGGTTGTTTTAGCAATATCTTGCCCGAGGTGTTTGAAAAATTGGGAGCTGATGTTATTGCTCTGGCGTGTAATCCCAATGGTTGCAATATCAATCTTGATTGCGGCTCGCAACACACCGAAAATATGTGCTCCCAGGTGGTTAAAAATCAGGCTGACCTCGGTGTGGCGGTGGATGGTGACGGGGATCGCATTATCATTTGTGATGAAAATGGGAAACGTTTGGATGGCGACCAAATTATTGCCTATTTGGGACAATATTTTCACCAGAAAAATAAGTTAAAAACCAATACCGTGGTGGCAACAATCGTTTCCAACCCTGCTCTGGACCGCTTTTTGGAAGCTCAAGGAATCAAATGTATGCGTTCTGCCGTTGGTGAGCGCTATGTGATTGAGGAGATGAAAAAAACAAGTGCCAACATTGGCGGTGAAGAATCCGGCCATATGGTGGTGGCAGATTATTCTAAGACAGGTGATGCGATGATGGCGGCTCTTGTGGTGGCAATGGGTGTTAAGGAAAGTAATACCAAAATGAGCCAAATCTTTCCGCTGTTTAGCCCCATGCCGAGGAGTCGTATTGATTCTAAATTTGCAAGCAAGGAAGATATGTTGAACGCTTTTGAATTGCCTGAGTTTTCTGAGGCTGTTAAACAAGCTGAAAAAGAAATTAACGGCAAAGGTAAAATTCTTATCCGCAAATCAGGAACTGAGCCCAAAATTCAGGTTTGGGTTTGGAGCGATGATAGCGCTTTAGCTAACAATTTGAGCCAAAAAATCTCTAAAGTGTTTGAAAATACTAAAGGTTTTGAGGCCTATAAAAATGTATAGGTATGGTTTTTAAGTTTTTGTTTACGATTTAGGCGTAAACTAACAAGGTAATTTTCCTAAAAAGGGAGAAAATAAATGCAAAAAACAATTAATCCTTCTTACTTTGAGTGGTCTCGTGATGCCAAGCCAATGGTTAAAAGCCGCGGAATTGCTTCAATCGTTGCTTTGCAAATGACCAACCAAGCTGCAAATGTTATTAAAGGCGGAGCACGTTGTATCTGGCCATCAGGCTTGGAAAATGTTGATTCTCGCTATCTCTCCCGTCGCGTTTGGAGCCGTTAGTTTTTCATGATTAGGGGAATTATCTCTCTTTTTACATCAGGGGCTATTTTTAACCCTATGGTTTTGCTTGGAATTATCTGCGGAATTGGCTCAATTATCCGCCTGAATGCCGAGGAAATTAAGTCTTTGGCTACAGATTACCATTTTTATTTGTTGATAACTCTGGTCTCTTTTGGCTATGTGTTTGGTTTTAAAAAAGAATATAAAGAAGGCGGTATAGATTTGAACTATACCGCCATGGTGTTTACCGCTATTTTTGGAATTGTTAAGTTTATCTTGGCTTACTTCCTATCAATGTCTTTTGTCTTTATGATAAGCTTCTAAGCTTAAAGCGTGACATCTACGTTTTGTCCGACGCTTGACGGTGATACCGCGCGATTGTCATCGCCCAACAGAACTTCTATGGTCTTTTGCTGCATTTCAACACTGTTTTTTATCAGGCTTAGTTGCATTTGTTGAATGGCCAGCGTATACGAACTTATCGCTCCAAGTTCAGACATCTTTTTTCTCCTTTTCTTAATTGCCTAAATTATAGCACAAAATTTGTTAATAGTAACTTAAAAACAACATCGGAAAAACTTGTTTTTTTGTAATTCGTGATTATCTAGCCTAAAAACAAGGAGGTATCTTAATATGTCTGAAGCTTTGAAAAATTTCACTTTGTTATTATGGGCGATGTGTGCCATTCATACCAATGCCTATGCCGGAGAAAAACAAGGAGTCGCAGAGGAAAATAACTTGCAAAATGCAGCAGAAGCTCCAACCATTGTATATGGCTCGGCACAAAACGCATCCGGCGGAGAAGATTCTTTTGTGGTTGAACAGCCCGATAATGCTCCTAACCCTCTGGGAGATCCGTTGCCTGAGGCGCAAACACCACCGGAGGATTATACTTTGGAGCAAAATCAGCCTTCACAACAAACAACTTCTGAAAATTCAGCGGCAACAACTTCTTCCTCTCTTGGAAATGGGCCGCAAGGTGTGCCGGTAGTAGGGCAAAATGCCAACGGACCGCAAGGCGTGCCGGTAGTGGGAGATAATTCAGCTCAAGAACTCGGAAACCAATTCCAAAATACATTAATGGAGGCCAACGGAATGGTCTATGATGTGCAGGCTTTTCCTGAAGCTGATGTTCCGGTTATCTCAGACCCTTCTAATCCGGAGACAATCTATTCTCCAAATGTTAATCCCTAGTCACATTGTTGCTGTTTGTAGTCCAGATTTTGGCATTGCCACTTGTTCTCAAGTAGATTAGACGGCTCTATGGTAATACTTTGTTTGTTTGTATCTGAGGCTGAACCAAGATGGATATAATATTTATCATCACATCCGGTTTCATTGTTTTCAGCCATCGGGTAAACAGTTTCACCATAAGCGTTGAATAATTTTGTATATTTAAACATATGGATTGAAGCCAAGGTATTGGGTAAGGAAAGATTGTCGCTTGTGGAAATCAGCTTTATGTTTGGGGTATCCAAAGATGCCCATTGTTTAAGATAGATAGAAGATGTATCGGCAATAATTCCTTTTTCGATTTTGGCTTTTGAATTGCATCCCAGGACAATGCTTTCGGAATCTTTTTCGCTGTTTAATTCATCTTTAAATTCAAGCGATCCCTTAATAAAGATTTCTGTATAGCTTTTGGCTTTGAGCGCTCCTTTAAGATCTCCTTTAAGCCCAAGGGCAGAATCCCTTTCCATCGTGATATTGCCTTTAACACTGCCGGAGGACAAAAGTTTGGCCCCCTGATTAATATGAAAATCAGAGCAAAGTGTCGGGATATCATTGAAACTTACAATACCAAAAATTTCCATGCTTTGGGCTGTGAACGGACATTCCGGTAACATACCAGATGCAGTAATGCGAACATTATTAAAACTACCATTAGCAGATAAAGGTAAAGGTTCATCAAAAATCAAATTGAAGTTGACATTTTCTATCGTGCGGTCAAACAGATTGGCATACATCTCCATGTTTTGTTGATTGATATGAAGTGTTATTTCCGGACGGCTTTGATTGATGCAAGACGGCTCACTCATCCCAACAAGTGATTTGATTTGAGTTTTTGTTAAGTCAACAACAGGATCAACAGCATCTTCGGCAAAAATATCTGCTCCGGGGTTGTCGGCTATAGCTTGTTTTTTGCAATTGACTGTACAAAGCTTGAAATTTTCGTTTTCAGGGCAGGAAGTACTATCATAAGTTTCCGGGCAGCTGGTTGAATTATACCCTTTTTCCTGGCAAACCATACCCGATGTTTTGCAAGCACTGTAGAGCATGCTTTTTCCCTGCAGGCAAGATGGTGTCTGTTGACTCATGGGACCAAATTCACAGCTCAAGAAACCATCACAGGGTGCGGGGATGACATTGGTTTTGACAACACCGTCACAGGTGGTGCAGGTTTCTCCCTGAGCAATATAGCCGGCAGGAATAGCATCTATAGCATAGGCAAAATTGGGGCAGCTATCGCAACAAATCCCATAATCCGGTGAAAACGGGCATTTTTTGTCTGTCAGTTGACATTTGTCTTTGTGAACAAAGCCGGCTTCCGTGCAGGCTTTTTCGATGTTTTCTTGGCAAATACGATAAAGCGGAAATTTATTGGCACACATCTTAAAAGGATAAAACGGGGCTTTGCAATCGTTGACTGAAAATGTGTAGTTGTTATTGCGGCACCATTGTTCTTGGGAGCAGCTTTTGTAATAGCCGTCATGATGAGGGCACCTGTCCGTTGGTGCCGTTTGGTTGGAGCAGTTGGCATAGGTGATTTTGTAGCCTTCATCCAAACATTTTTGCTCGGCTCTGGTCAGCTCATGGTTTTGGTAGGTGTTGGTGGCATATTCCGGTACCACTGCTGCATGAGCGGTTAGCACGACACCAAAGAAAAAGACTAAGACCAATGTTTTTGTAAGCTTAATCATGTTTTATGCCCTCAAATAAACGTTTTTATTGTTCATTTTAGGGCGTTACAATTAATTTTGAGTTAAAATAATTTGGACTTTTTTGACAAAATTGATTTTTGGGGCTAGATTTAAATCAAATTTTGTGGTATGTTACCGATGTTATTGAATAACACAGCCTAATAATCATAAGAAAAATAGGAAGACAAGATGAATAAAAAAATCTCAGTATTAAATCCGTTTTGTTCCGGTGAATATGTTGTTTATCCTGCTCATGGCGTGGGTAAGGTTGCCGATATTACCAAGCAAAATGTGGCTGGCTCAGAGTTGGAATTGATTGTGGTTAATTTTGCCAAAGACAAAATGACCCTGCGTATTCCTATGGCTAAAGCTGAGACAACCGGTTTGCGTAAAATTTCGAATGCAGACACCATTAATGAGGCCTTAACCACCTTAAAAGGCAAAGCTAAGGTTAAAAAAGTTATGTGGTCTCGCCGTGCTCAGGAATATGAGAACAAAATCAATTCCGGTAATCCGGTCGCTATTGCCGAGGTTGTACGTGATCTTCATCGAAACGAGAATTTGGCAGAGCAATCTTACAGCGAACGCCAAATTTATGAGCAAGCATTGGATCGTTTGGCTAATGAATATGCCGTGTTTGAAAATATAACACCGGCAGATGCAACTCAAAAGTTATTGTCTATGCTGGTTAAATAAATTTACTTGATAGAGATTGAAACCCCGCTTGCTTAAAAAAGCGGGGTTTCAATTTATTTTGAGCCTACTGTTAGATAGTATGGGTTAAGCGGTGAATACGATAAAGGCATTACCACGGCCTTGGTGAGCCCAATATGCTGGCTTTGCAAACAAGGCAGCAATTAGCCATTAATTCTCTATCACTTGCAAGCCAAGCCAGCCAAAGCATTCTCAAGCTACTCTAATAATTGGATACGGATTTGTTTTCCGTAATATTGGATTAGGCGGAGGTATTTCTTAAAAGAAAGCGGCTCTCCTCGTTCAATGGCATCAATATTGGCAACGGATAAATCGCACCCGCAGGCAATGTTGGTGATGGGTAGATTTTTATCAAGCCTGATTTGTCTAAGTTGTGTAGCTAACTGACTACGCAGTAAAAAAGAAAAATTTTTCATCGTTACAAACTCCTAAATTTCTTGAAAAAAGAAACCGCCTTTTTTAAGAAAAGGCGGGGAGTTCGAAACTGTAACACAACAGTCCGGGTTATTCGACATACAAGTACGCTTATATCCCCGGCTCCCCAAAAGAGGAGTGGTTTTTGTGTTAAGGAGTTTCGATACTCCGCAGGCGCAACTCGCCCCTGCGAAAACGATATTAGAGCAGAAAAATTAAAATGCAATTAAATTATTGGGGAGGGCAGTATTTGTTTGAATATGGCACCCAAAATTAGCGCGCCGACCAACGGGAGCCGCGCGGGTTACAGCGGAGTTATCGCCGTGCGCGTTCGCACTGCCCCTGGTCGCTGACCAGTTGGGGATAACGTTAGACTCTCCTTGCGAATCAAATTTCTTTTCTTTAAAGGTTAATTATAAGTTAATTTTTTCAGAGGCGAAGATGCTTGAGGAACAAGAGTTTTGTGTCAGCCAAACAGACGGAATAGTCGTTTCCGCTTGTCCGGTTTTGGTCGATGAAAAGCCTGCCAGCCACTTCTTGTGGGGATATTATCTCTGTATTGAAAATAATACCGATGATAAAATCCAACTCTTGGGTAAAGACTGGAGTATCACCGATGATAAGGGGAATCGGTACAATGATTCCAGTGCCGGTTTTAAAGGCGAATTGCCCGAGCTTGAACCGGGAGAGTATTTCGAGTTTACCTCTGAGGCGCCGCTTAATTCTCCTAATGCCGTGTTTTATGGCTGCTGCAAAGTGCTTGCTCACGGGCAGACAAAAAATATCCGGATACCGACGTTTTCTTTGTCAGTACCCGGAGGAAAAACTTCTCACGCCATTAACTAGTAATAAGTCGGTGTGAGCGGCTTGTTTATCACATACATATTCAGATATTGATATATGTTGGCTGTCATCTTGGTGTTGAACTCATCAAAGAGTTTGGTCACCATGCCGTTCCAGTATTGCTCTTTTTCGGCAATGTCGGTATTGGCCGGAATTGCCAGCTCGCGCCAAGCATCTACGTTGGTGGAGGCTTGTGACATATTCTCGGGGTCTGTAATCTTAATTGTCATGACCAAGGTGGCGCGATAGCGTACTCTGTCGGAGTTGAAAATTTTATTCTGGCTTGGCTCCAAGGTCTCGGTCACACTGGCATCTTTGATGATAACTTCAGCTATCCGCTTGGTTGAGAAATCTGCTGCTTTCAAGCGGTCCTGCGCCCAGAGTTTGGCGGTCTTTTCAATTGAAACCGGGAAAAGGTGCTCCACATGCGGGCGGGTGAATGAGGGTGTGAATTCAGATATAACTTTAATCTGGCTGACTTTAAGTTGAATTGGCTCCGATGAAGTGTAGCGTGGCTCGCTGTAGGTGGCGAGTTTCTCGTCTTCAGAATCCGGAAACCAGGCGGCACAACCGCTGAGCAATACGGATAAAGTCAAAACAGGTAGGATTTTTCTTAAATTAATCATGGCAATATTTCCAGTGTTTGCAAACATAAAAGAAGTTCTTTCTTTGGGAGAACTTCTTTTACATTAATCAATATTAATTAAAAACTGGTTAAACTATTGTTTGCGCAATTCACCCGGTTCAAACACATATTGCTCAGAGCAGAAATTGCAGGTGGCCGTTATTTTGTTGTTCTCTACCATGGCGTCTATATCTTCTTTGGAAAATGTTTGCAAAGTGTGCAAGAGCTTTTCTCGGGAACAACGGCAGCCAAACTCATAATCTTTGCTGTTGGTGATGTGCAATTTGTTGCCGTGGAAGAGGCGGGTTAGAATATCTTCCGCACTCAAGGTGGCATCAAAAACCTCATTTTCATTTAAAGACTGCATGAAAATTTTGGCCTCGTTCCAAGTTTCGGCTTCTTCTTCCGGTGAGAGCAGGGAGCCTTTGGACGGCATCTTTTGCAGCATGATACCTGCCGCCAGCCAGGTGGTTGACTCTCCTTCAGGCACTTTCAGAAAAAGTTTTAGGTCTGTATCAATCTGCTCTGATTGTTTGAAATACCTCAAGGCACATTCAGAAAGATTCTTGCCTTGTAAATCTACAATACCTTGATATAACTCCGTGTTTTGTCCTTGGTCTACCGTGAATGCCAAGTGACCGCCGCCAAGCAGGTGTGGGGCATTTTCTATCTCGCCGCTTGTTTTGCGCAGTTTTTGGCTCTCTTCCAAATGTTTTTCATCATATCTGGCGCAGGCTCTGATCTTGCCCTCAGAGGTGACATCTACCACTACCAAATTTATGACACCGTTGCTCTGAATTTGCAGCGTAAATAATCCCTCATATTTTAATTGGCTGGCCAGCAAAGCTCCAAGCGCGGTACATTCGGCAACAACGGCAGCTATCGGTTTAGGATAGCGGTGTTTACCGACTATGGTGTTCACAACCTCATGTAAGCGAATAAAGCGGCCCTGATAAACGCCGTTTTCAATAAAAAATGAGGTGCAGTTATCAAACGGTATTGATTTTGAACTTGTCATTATATATTTTCCTTATATCTAATATCTGTTCAAAAGGTATAAACCTGTTAGGGAGATTTTTCAAGTGGCGGATGTTTTTGAATTAGAGAAAAAAGATAAACCGATGCGCAAAATGACTAAAATGCGGATTAAAAATATCGGTCTCTATTATTTGAAACGTTTTGAATCCTCAGTGGCGAATCTTCGCTCGGTCTTGCGCCGCAGAGTTAATGACTATGCTTTTCACACCCCAGAGTTTGTTAAGCAAGAAGGCTATGACTGGATTGAGGAAGTTCTTTCTGACTTTCAGCGGGTGGGGTACCTTAATGATGCCAGATACAGCGAGCTCAAAATTAAAGATTATATGGCGGCAGGGAAATCTCCCCGCTATATTCATGGCAAACTGCGAGAGAAAGGAATCGATGAAAACCTTATTGATAAGCTGATTGCCGAGCAAGATTTTGATCCTTTCGAATCCGCACTTAAGCTTGCGCGCAAAAGGCGTATCGGGCCGTTTAGTGCCAGCGAGGAAATCAGAAAAGAGCGCCGCTCCAAAGATTTGGCTATTTTGGTGCGTGCCGGTTTTGATTATGATGTTGCGGTGAAAGTGCTTGAAAGCCAAGTCTAAGCTCTCATTAGTACCAGACTTTGCTTAAATACAATCCACAAGCCGGGGCTGTTGGGCCGGCTGCTTTGCGGTCTTTGGCCTCTAAAATTCTTTTAAC
>CALXVW010000125.1 GCA_944392185.1 uncultured Alphaproteobacteria bacterium | reverse complement strand
AAAATATACCTGTGTTTATAGTATTAAAATCTGTTCTATGGGAGGTTCGTTCATGAAAAAAGGTTTGGTCTTGGAAGGTGGTGGCAAGCGCGGAATTTATACTGCCGGTGTGTTGGATATTTTTATGGAGCAGGGTATCTCTTTTGACGGGGTTATCGGGGTTTCTGCCGGTGCTATCCATGGTTGCTCTTTCGTGGCAGGCCAAATCGAACGAAGTATCCGCTATAATCTTGAATATGGTAATGATTATCGTTTTATGAGCTTGCGCTCTTGGCTTTTGAGCGGTAATATTGTTGACGTTAAATTTTGTTATCATGATTTGCCGGAAAAATTGGATCCTTTTGATAATGAAGCTTTTGAAAGTTCATCGACTAAGTTTTATGTTGTTTGTTCTAATGTCGAAACCGGTAAGCCTGAGTATATTCAGTGTCATAATATGACATCGGAAATTGATTTTTTGCGCGCTTCAGCTTCTTTGCCCGTGGTGTCAAGAATTGTTAAAGTGGGAGGAAAAAAACTATTGGACGGTGGAATTTGTGACAGCATTCCTGTCCAAGCTTTTATGAATATGGGATATGATAAAAATGTTGTTATTTTGACACGTCCAAAAGGATATCGTAAAAAACCGGCTTCTTTTCAATGGTTAACCAAATTGGTTTATCGTAAATATCCTAATTTTGTTAATGCCATTCTTCATCGCCATGAAATGTATAACCGCGAGCTTGATGAGATTGAACGCTTGGAGAAAGAGGGAAAAATATTTGTTTTGCGTCCAAGTAAGAAAATCAATATTTCTAAAATGGAAGCCAATTTAGAGATTGTTAAAGATATGTACGATTTGGGGCGTAAGGATGCTGAAAATGTTATCGAACAAATAAAAGCATTTCTAGCTTAGGAATAAAAGCCCAGGTTATCCTAGGCTTTTATTCTTATTTTTGTTTTTTTAGAAGCATGGCTTTTTCTTTTTGAAATTCCTCTTCTGTAATGGCTCCTTTTTCTCTTAAATTGCCGAGTTTTTCAAGCACTTCCAAATCAGTCAGGCGTTGTTTGGCGGCAGAGGCCTTTTGAGATGAGTTTCTTTTTTCTATTCAGTTTTTGGGTTGCCAAACCAAGGCTAGGATAATTGCAATTATCCAGGTGATGCCAACAAATAAAATTCCGCACCAGCTTAAAATAGATATTGTGGTTAATTCACTGCCACTGATACCCCTGCGTTTGGCAATCATGATTGGCACATATATCAGCCAAAGAAGGATACATGCCCAGAATAAGAGATATAACAAAAGAAACGCCATAGTTCTACTTTCTTACTTATTTTCTTTGGGTTCTGCATTACCTTGGGTGATTTGCAAAACATCATACATTGCTACCCAAAATCCCAGGCTTCCGAAGATTATAATTACCAGAAAAACACCCCATGCCGGAAGCTTGCTTTTGTAGGATGAGGTTTTTAGTCTGATGGATACGATTGTCATTACAATGGCGAGAGCAATGTTCAATAAATTTATAGCGGTTGTGAAATCTGAGCTATCAACATCTGCACTGACCCCAAGAGCCAAGATGACCTCTACTACAGAAACAGCCAGCGCAATTAAAAATGATAGACCGATGTTCTTCCAGCTTACTCCTTTGTGGGTAGGTTTAGGTGATAGAAGATCTTTTTTTTGTTCTTCAAATTCTTCTTCTGTGATAATGCCTTTTTCTTTCAATTCACTTAGTTTTTCAAGTTGTTCAATGTCCATTGCTTGTCTCCATAAAATTCAAATTTATGTTAAGGCTAGAACTAATGGCTTTAATAGTCAATTTGTTTTAGCAAAAAATCAACCACTAAGCCTTTTTCGTTTTTTTCGTCTGCCGAGGGGAAGATTGTGAGGCTTTTGATCTTCGTGTAATTGTTTTTTTGGCAGAAGCCTTTTTTGCGGTGGGCATTTGCGGAGAAGATGTCAAAAGGTGTTCTTTTATGGCCGTTTCTATCTTTTGTGCGTCTGTATTGGTCATTGCATATAGGGGAATAGAAAATGAACCAAACTCACTTTTGGCCGAAATTCGTTGCATTAAGTTTAGGTGATAACTTCCTAAACTTCTGGGGGTTAATCGAAGTATTGATTTACTTAAGAGCCCTTTACCAAGGCGCACTTTGCGTACAGAGCGAATCGACTTCCAGGGCAGAGGATCCGCTCTGTCTATTTTTATGCTTTCTGTGCTGATAATGGCTAGCGGAAGTGGTAATAAAAAGACTATGAGAGCTCCTATAACCGACAGCAGGCAGCTACCAATGGCAAAGTAATATACTGCTGAATAGTCTGGGAAAACTGTAAGCGTAAAAATAACCGCCAGCGCTAGTAATAAGATGTTAAAGAGCAAATATAATCCAAGCTTTTTACGGCTATAATAAAAGGTTTGTACTTTGGCTTTCATGATATTTCTCCTAACAATTTTTTCTTAGTTTATCATGAAAAGATTATTATTTGGTGAATCTTTAACCTTATATCTATCTATTTAGCTTAAATATGTCATTAATTGCGGATAATGATGCAAAATTTGTTTGATCTGTCTGTCATTTTGTCCGCTGGCTGTGTTTACCATTGCCAAGGTGAGTTCTGATGTCAGCTTTAATTCTCTTTCCGGGTTTACATAAATCAGTTGTTTTAAGTTGTTTTCCACAATATTAATCGTGGTCCCTTGCAAAACTGCCATTGCCCAAAACCAGATATCATCGGCGTTAGGTGCTAAGCGCTGGAAAAGTTTTACTTCTGATACATCTCTGTATAGGCAATGTGGGGGGTATAGAACACCTCCTGCACCGGTGAAAAAGTTGTGAAAGGAAGCAAAGTCATGCGAAATGCGGTGTTTCCACTTCTTATAAGGAAGAATGCATCCTTCTTTATCAAACTGGAGTTTGTGTCCTCTGTGGCAGTGGACTGCTTTGGGATTTCTTAAGTATCCTGCATATAAAAGTTCGAGCCATGTCGGTGGGTAGTATATGTCGTCGTCGGCTGTGACCAAGATATCGTTCTTATATTCGCTTAAGGTGGGAACTAACTTTTTGTATGAGCGCAGGTTTTCTTTTATCCATTTGATAGTTAACCCGTTCTCTTTTAGCTTTAAAACAGGAGCTGGGATGTCTTCTTCTCGGTTGGGAAATTCTTCTTCTGACAGCCATAGAAGTACTGCATCGGGTTTTAGTGTTTGATTCAAAAGAGAATACAGCGTGAAGTGGATATCATACATCCTTTGCGGAAAAGATGTCAGTGTAACAATTAATTTTGGGGTGCGTCCGCTTTCGGCTATTCCTTTGCCTTTGAAGCCTTTGATTTCTTTTTGTAGTGCTTGTTTATCTATATGTGGAAGGTAACGAATCTTGCGACGGCGATATTCGTTTTCTGAGATGATGTGTAATACTTTTAGTGTCTTTATCCAAATTTTACCTAATTTCATGGGGTAAGTCCTTATGTCAATTGGGTTTTGTATAGTGAGGCATAAATACCGTTTTCTTTTGCTAATAGTTCTTTGTGGGTTCCACTTTCTACAATTTCACCATAGTTGATTACCACAATCTTATCTGCGTTATGAACCGTGGATAGGCGGTGGGCTATAATGAATACAGTGCGGTCCTTCATCAGATTGTTTATGGCTTCTTGAACAACGGCTTCTGATTTGTTATCTAAAGCTGAGGTGGCCTCATCCAAAATAACAATCGGTGCATTCTTCAGAAACGCTCTGGCAATGGCGATGCGTTGCTTTTGCCCTCCCGAAAGCAGAACGCCTCTTTCTCCGATTTGAGTGTCCAGGCCCTTGTCTAAACTTTTGATAAATTCTTCCAGGCAGGCTCCTTTTACGGCTTTGGTGATTTCTTCTTGGCTGGCATTTTCTTTGCCTAGCAAAATATTTTCTCGTATTGTTCCTGCAAATAAAAAGTTATCCTGGAAAACTATGGCTATCTTGTCTCTGAGAGAGTTTAGTTCAAAGTTTCTAATGTCTACTCCGTCGAATAAAATACTGCCGCTCTTAACATCATAAAAACGGGGTAATAAATTGACAAAAGTTGTTTTCCCACCACCGGAGTTGCCGACCAGAGCTATTGTTTGGCCAACCTTTATTTCCAAATTTATATGTTTTAAAACAGGTTTGTTTTTTACATATTCAAAACAAACATCTTTGTATTCTATTTTGTTGCTGATGTTTTTTAGAACTTTTGCATCGGGACGACTGGTGATGGCCGGCGTTGTTTCTAAAAGCCTAAAGACATTTTCCATCGCTAAAAGCGACATCTGAACCGCATTGTAGTTGTTTCCAATACTTTTTATCGGGTTGTATAACATTATCAGAGCAGTGATGAATGATACAAAATTTCCGGCCGTGATTTGATGGGTGACAATCAAATAACTGCCTAACCAAATTACTGCGGCAATACCCAAAGATACTACAAAATGCATAATGGGTGACAGCATCCCTGTGCGTTGTATCATTTTTATGCCAAGTTTGAACAGTGAGCGTAAGGTTTCCTTAAAGCGATTTAGTTGATATTCATATAAATTGTATGAGGTGATAATGCGGTTGCCATTGTATGTTTCGTTAAAATGCGTCATGACCAAACCACAAGAGAATATGTTTTTATCAAAAATAGTTTTTAGTTTGCGACGTAAAGTGGTTAGGGGATATAAAGCCCCCAGCAATACAACAACGGCAACGATGGCTAATTGCCAAGAGTTATAAAATAGTACGCCAATCAATGAAAGAGATGAAAATACGCGCGTCGTGAATAGTTTTAAGTTGGATAGCAAACCATTGCAGGCTGCGTCGACGTTGTTGTTAAATTGTTGCTGAATGTCTCCTGAGTTACGTTTATCAAAAAATCCGGCATCATAATGCATCAGTTTATAAAACAAGTCTATTTTGACGTCATTGGCAATTTTACGCCCTACCCAAGTGTTGAGGTAGGTGGCCGTGTAGTTAAGCAGGCTTTGCAAAACACTAAAAATGATAATCAGGAGCGGAATATAAGCTGTAGAGGCGGTGCTTTTTTCCACCATAACAATGTCCATATAGGGTTTTAATGACCAAGCAATAACAGCATCCATTCCTCCGATTGGAATTGTGATTAAAACTGCAACCAATGCTCTGAAGGTATAAGGTTTAACGTATGGATAAATCTTGCAGTAGTTGCTGATAATGTAAGAAGATTTTATTTTATTTATAAGGTTTTTGAACATTTAAGCATTAATCCAATAGTTAAACAAATAAAGGATAACTCCGGCGTAGAGCCCAGCAAAAATATCATCCAGCATTACACCCCAGGCATTGAGAATTTTTTTATCGGCCCAACCAACAGGGAAAGGTTTAGTGATGTCAAAAACTCTAAACAGCATGAAGCCTAAAAGGTATAGGAGCCAATTATTACCTTCAAACTGAAGGTAGTCTGCAACAAACAAAAAGGTGAGCATTTGGCCCGAGAACTCATCAATTACTACAAAAGATGGGTCATGACGGCTGGTTTTCAGGACTTCTCTTACACAAATGACACCGATGATAAAGCTAATGATTGCAGCAATTGCTACGCCCAAAGTGCCATAGTAATAAGCAAAGAAAAATGCAAAAGGAATGGTGACTAGAGAGCCCATGGTGCCCGGAGCTGCCGGAGTGTGGCCGACTTTGAAAAGCGTGGCCAGCAAAAATGAGAGTTTGTTAAACATATAACTTGCCTTATAAGGTTTATTCCATTTGCCTTATAAGTTAATATAGGCATTATGATTTGGCAAGCGTTATCAGTATTTTTTCCGTTGCTTTTGTAAAAAATAATAAATTTTGAAAAAAGTGCTTGAGAAAAAAAATTTTTGTGTTAAAAGGTTATTCCGTTATCGGATTGTAGTTCAGCCTGGTAGAACGCTTCGTTCGGGACGAAGAGGTCGCTGGTTCGAGTCCAGTCAATCCGACCACTAAAAGGCCACCCTTTACGGGTGGTTTTTTGTGGATAGGATTGTGGAAGAGAACCAGCGACCTCTTTAAAAATAAATCCTTTACAAGTTTGTGTTATTCTGCGAAATTTTTAATCTCTAATATTCGTTCAAGATTGAAACTTCTTTGTTCTTGTCTTTGGGTACAAAAGGCTTGCAGATTTTTTCCCTTGATGTGTAAGGGGATAATTACTCTGCGGGAAATTTTGCCATCGGCTTTTTGGTAGGAAATATCTATCTTTTGTCGCTTTTGCGCCGCCGTTTGCAACCGTTTAATCTTTCCTTGCAAATCTGATGCTTGGCCATAAAGGTTCATAAATTCGCAAATCCGTTCATCACACATGATATGGCGTGGCAAAAGTTTGGTTTTGAGGCTTATTCCTTGCAAAGAGGTGCAGCGGCTAAGCGCCACATATAATTGTCCGGGAGCAAAAGTGCCGCGGCCGATGTCTATGCAAACATCATCAAAAGTTTGGCCCTGGCTTTTGTGAATGGTGACTGCCCAAGCCAATCTCAGCGGAAACTGGGTGAAAGAGCCTGCCACATCGAAGATGATTTCTTTGCCAACCAGGCTATATTTAATTATTTCTCATGAATAGGGGAAAACATCTACCAGTTTTGCGTTTGTCTGCAGCCTGACCGAAAGGTAGCGGATTTTTTCTTCATTGAATTTGACCCCCTCAATTTTGCCTAAGCTGCCATTAACCCAGCGGCCTTTGAGATCGTTGTTTAAAAACATAATCTGCGCGCCTTCTTTGAGCTCCAAAACCTCAGAGGTTGGAAAATATTCATTGCTAAAAGAGCCTTCTATAACGGCTTGTGACTTATATGCTCTTGTGGGCAACAGCTCCAATTTTTCTTTATTGATATTTTCGGCCATTTGGTTGGTGGCAGTTAGTGTAATGCAAAAATCATTCTGATTTTCTTGGGCGGAGAATCTTTCGTTTAGAGTGTTTAGGTCTTGGGTGGTGGCTGTGTTGTTGCGAATGCGGCTCAAAAGCTCTACAAAGGCGGCGTCTTTTTGGCGATAAATCTTGGTGAGCTCCACAATCTCAAGTGAGATTTTTCTAAACGCCTCGGCGCTAAAAAAATAAGGAGATGCATAGCGTGATGCAAAAAAAGCCCCTTCTTGGTTAGTGACAACGGGGGGGAGCTGGTATAAATCTCCCACCAAAACAAGCTGCACGCCGCCGAAAGCCTGTTCAGAATCGGGACCGTAACTCCTCAAAAAAGTGTCTATGCAGTCAAAAAGGTCAGCTCTCAACATTGAGATTTCATCAATAATCAAAGTTTCCAGTTGCTTGTAAATCCTTTTGGCTTTGGGGGTAAATTCATAATTGGTGATTTTTTCCGGCGTGATGTTGATGGGAAAAGAGAAAAAACGATGAATGGTTTGTCCGTGCACATTCAGGGCGGCAACGCCGGTCGGGGCAACAACAGCCAGATTTTTTTTGCAGTTGGCAACCACGTATTCAAGCAAGGTAGATTTGCCGGCACCGGCCTTGCCAGTGATGAATATGTGGCGAGAACTGTTATTAATAAGCTCGAAGGCTTGTTTAAACTGAGGGTTTATTTCCAGTTGGAGAGGCATCTTTTTTCCGATTGTAAAATTTGAAAATGATGATAACATATTTGCCAGTTTGAACAAGCAGAAAGTGTCAGATATGCAATCAGATGACGAAAGATTTATCAATATTGAAATGGCTTTGGCCAATGTTGAGAAAATGCTTGATGATTTGAACCAGGTGATTATTGAGCAGGGAAAGATGATTGAAAAGCTTTCTTTGCAAAACCAATATCTTATGAACTTGGCGGAAAATGATGCGGTAAAACCTCAGAGCGAGGAGACACCGCCGCCGCATTATTAACTTTTTGCTCCAACCTTTGGGCAAGGCCTCTTGCTTTGCTTTGAAGACGTATTATATAAGAAAAATCGGGAGGCTGATGAATGAACTTGGATGCAATGTATAAACTTACCCACGGGCTTTATGTGTTGGGCGCCAAAGACGGCAAGAGGCTGGTTGGTAGTATTGTCGATGCCGTTATGCAAGTGGCCAACAAGCCGGTGGCTATTGCTTTGTCTTGTTCAAATACCAGTTACACTAAATCTTGTATTGAAAAAACGGGAGAATTCTCACTTTCGGTTCTGAGCCGGAAAATTGACCCCTTTGTGGTGGCAAACTTTGGGTTCCAAACCAGTCGCAATGTCGATAAATGGGCTAATGTTGCGCATTTTGAAGATGGCGGTTTGCCGTTTTTAGAGGATAATTTGGCAACATTTCGTTGCAAAGTTTTGGAGAAATTTCCGCTGCAGAGCAATACTTTGTTTGTGGCTGAAGTGGTGGCGGCCGAATCCAAATGTGATGATATGCCGCTTACCTATCTTGACTATCGTTCATACTTCAAGCAAGATGTGATGGACAGTTTCAAAAAATATACTGAACAACAGAAAGGAAAAACTATGGCTGATAATGCTAAGAAAAAATGGGTTTGCACCGTATGCGGGTATGTCTATGATGGCGAGATTCCGTTTGAGGAATTGCCAGATGATTATGTTTGCCCCTTGTGCGGTGTGGGCAAAGATAT
>CALXVW010000124.1 GCA_944392185.1 uncultured Alphaproteobacteria bacterium | reverse complement strand
AATGTGCGTTTATCCATTGCTTTGGCATTAAGTTTAATCTTGATGCCGACAGTTGTACCGCACCTTCCGCCCCAACCCGCAGATACTCTAACATTTATCACCTACGTCTTGGAAGAAATAACGATTGGTGTCTTTTTGGGTGTCGTTATGCAGGTTTTGTATGCCGCCCTTTCTTTGGCAGGCTCAGTTGCCGGACAAGCGATCGGCTTCAGCAATGCCGAAATTTTTGACCCCACCTTTCAAACACAAAGCGTGGTAGTTGAATCATTTTTAAGCATCATTGCTCTGACGGTCATATTCATCAGCGATATTCATCACCTGATGATTTCCGCCGTTGTAGATAGTTATTATATTTTCCCTGTCGGCCAAGATTTACCTTGGGGAGACTTTGCCAAAGACCTAACCACCAGGCTCAATGATACGTTTATTATGGGCTTTAAGCTTGGTTCACCGTTTATTGCTTTTACCATAATCTTTTATACCGGCATGGGCTTGGTCTCAAGGCTAATGCCGCAGCTTAACATTTTCTTTTTATCGCTGCCCTTGCAAATTTATTTGGGTGTAGGGCTTTTGTTCATCACCACCCCGATGATGATACTTTGGTTTACCGGGTATTATGATGAGGGGCTCAACCAGTTTCTGCACTAGGAGATAGGATATGGTAGCCCCTGAAGAAGAAGACGAAGCCTCCAAAACGGAAGAACCCTCGGAACGCAAGATCACCAAAGCCAAAGAAGAAGGTGATGTTGCCATCTCGCAAGATGCCAAAAGCTTTATCATGCTGACCGGGATGTTGTTTGTGGTATGGTTACTCATTCCCCTAATGCTGAAATGGTATTATCAGAGCAGTGTTTTATTTATAGAAAACGCCGGACAAATAGAGATAACGCCCGGGACTTTTGAGCAATTACTGAAAAGGAGCGTGCTAGGACTATTCAAAGTATTAGGCCTGCCGTTTGTAATTTTCATGGGTTTGGGCATTTTTGCAAGCATTGCCCAAACAGGCTTTATTTATGCCCCCAAAAAACTGGAGCCTAAATGGGATAAGCTCAACATTTTTGCGGCTCTTCCTAATTTTATCAATATGAAAAAAATTGTTGAAAGCCTAAAAGGCATCATAAAAATAACGGTTATTTCGTTTATTGCCATATTGGTCGTCAGACCATATCTGGAAAAGGTTAATCTCTTACCCTCAATGGAGACGATTTCTATTTTGCAGTTTATTCATAAAGTTGTGGTCTTGCTACTGTTTACGGTAGTGATTGCGGTTTTGTTAATTGCGATAGCGGACTACATATACCAACGCTACACCCACTTAAAGAAGTTGCGCATGACCAAGCAAGAGGTTAAAGATGAATACAAGCAGATGGAAGGAGACCCGCTGGTTAAATCAAGGATAAGACAAATCCGCAACGAGCGAGCTCGGCACCGTATGATGGAAGCAGTTCCCCGGTCAGATGTAGTCATTGTCAACCCGACGCACTATGCCGTAGCACTGGAATATAAGATGGAAAAGATGGATGCTCCCGTTGTCACCGCCAAGGGATTAGATAACATGGCTTTGCGCATCAAAGCCATAGCCGAAGAACACGAGATTCCGATAGTAGAAAACCCGCCGCTTGCGCGTGCGCTGTTTGCCTCTACCGAGATAGACCAAATGATACCCGAAGAACATTTCAAAGCCGTAGCCGAGGTAATAGGATATGTTATGCAGCTCAAAAATCAACAACCGACCGGATAAACAATTACAATCCTGCCTGATAAAACTGGCTTTTGCCTTAGTCTTTTTGACCACGGCAATTATCTTGTTTTTTCTGTATCCGGAATATCATTTATATTTGATTGGAGCCACCACATTACTAACAAGCTACTGCCTGATAGCAACAATCAAGACCTTGGATGCCGGAGAAGCCGCTATTAGCTATGGTGGTTTTGCCAATGAGATTATCCGCAACGATTTTGAAATTAAAAGGATTGAAAATCCGAGTGGTGAAACCATTATCCAAAATGACCCGGCCAAAGATTTATTGAAAAACGACACGGTTTTAAGCTTTTTAGAACGCTATTTGGCAGAAGGGCCATCAAACAAGGCTGCTTTTTATCGTCTGCATACAGCCAGACAAAATCTGGGAACGGAGAAAGTTGTTTTGTCACTCAATCTTCATGCCTCAAGTGAGCGAATTTTCAATGAGCTTGAATGGTATGAGGTATCTATACGTCCAATGTATCTGAAAAAGCCACAAATCTTTGATGGCGCTTTTTCAATAAAAAGAATAAAAAAAGAAACCTATTTTTACTGGAGCCTCACCAATATCACTGCCGAAAAGAACATGGAACATATATTCAAAGAAGAATGCAACTCCCTGCATGATTTTTTGGACTATCTCCCGATTGGTCTCTATACCGTAGACAAAGACTACAAAATAGAATACGCCAATCATCACCTGGCAGAATTTCTAAACGTACCGACAAACGAATTAGGCGGTAAAAATTTAAGCGACTTTCTGGCCGCTAATTCACAGCTTCCGGGCCGCAAAGACTATTGGCAAGGCAGCGTATTTTTTGCGCCTCCCTCGGGCGAGGTAAATGAGGCATATGTTTTGCAAACAAGCTACCGTGAAGATGAGAAAATAAAGATGCGCGGTGTCGTAATTAATCAACTCCCGACTGCAGCAGAGCTAAAGAGCAGAATAGACCATGCTTCGGACCAAATCAGCTGGTTATTCAATCATGCTCCGGTTGGAATTTTATTTTTAAATCCCGAGGGCCGAATAACCGAAGGCAATGAAGCAGCATTTAACTTTTTTAATCATAAATCTTCAGAGCTTTTGGAGCATCCGCTATCAGCATTTATTAGGAATGATGAGATTCCGAGTTTAAATCGCAGCTTAGATGATATTCGCACGCATAGAAAAGAAGCTTTGAATCTGGATATTCATCTAAATGAGGATCACAAAGAGAATGTTGCCTCGCTTTACATCAGCGCCATGAAACATCTTCATGCGGCAACTAATACCCCAAGTGACGGTTTTGTTATTTACCTGATAGATGCTACGCGCCAGAAATCTCTGGAGCTTCAGTTTGCACAAGCACAAAAGATGCAGGCAGTGGGACAATTGGCCGGCGGTGTGGCGCATGACTTCAATAATCTCCTAACAGCGATGATAGGTTTTACGGATTTGCTGTTACAACGCCACGGTGTTGGTGACCCGTCTTTTACCGACTTAATCCAAATAAAACAAAACGCTAACCGAGCAGCCGGTTTGGTAAGACAGTTGTTGGCATTTTCACGTAAACAACCCTTACAACCCAAATTAATAGATGTGACAGATAACTTTGTTGAACTGAGTCATATGTTAAAAAGAATATTGGGAGAGCAAATCAGCCTAAAATTCTATCATGGCACAGACCTTGGTTATATAAAAGTAGATCCGGTGCAATTTTCACAAGTTATCATCAATCTGGCAGTTAATGCCAAAGACGCCATGAACGGCAACGGATCATTGATAATATCAACCCGAACGGAAGCCTTAAATGAGCCCTATCAATTCGGAGATGATAGCGTTGCGCCTGGAGAATTTGTGGTTATAGATGTAAAAGACAGTGGTTGCGGTATTCCCCCTGAAAACATGAGCCGAATTTTTGATCCGTTCTTCTCAACCAAAGAAAACGTCGTTGGTTCCGGCACCGGGCTAGGCTTGGCTATGGTTTATGGCATTGTCCGTCAAACCGAAGGTTTCATAAAAGTAGACAGCATTGTCGGCAAAGGCACGACTTTTTCAATCTACCTACCGCGCTTTGAAAGCGACCAAGAGCAAGAAGAGGCCGAAAGCAGCAAAGAAGTTATAACCGGCCAAGACGGTGCCCCGATTTTAAGGGTTCAAGAAAAGATAGCTCCACCGTTAAACATCAACCAAAAAATCATTGTTGGGCTTAATGTATCAAACACAATTGACCGCACACATACGGCACCGGCCAAAACGGCACGGATTCTTTTTGTAGAAGATGAAGATTCTGTTCGCACATTTGGTATCAGAGCCCTGGAGAAAAAAGGCTATGAAGTTGTTGGTTGCAGCTCGGCAGAAAATGCGCTTGAATTTGTAGAAAAAGACGATAGGTTTGATCTTCTCTTAACCGACATGGTGATGCCGGGCATGAGCGGAGCAGAGCTGACCAAAGCGATCAAAGAGAAAATTCCCCAAATCAAAGTTATTTTAGCCTCCGGTTATTCGGAAGAAATTGTTCGCCAAGAGCTTGATAATTTTGATGATTTTGATTTTATCACCAAACCCTATAGTTTAGGTGACTTGACAGCAAAAGTTTTTGATGTTTTAAATAGACGCTGAGATGTCAAAAGAAGAGTTAAACATAAAACAGCTGGCGCTTGAATTTCCGCACCGCCCAAGCTTGGGCAGAGAAGATTTTTTAATATCTCCCTGCAACCAAGAAGCCGTCACATTGGTAGAACAGTGGCCCAATTGGCCATATTTTGCTTTATGCATTTATGGGCCGGTTGGCTGCGGCAAAACCCATTTGGCAAATGTTTTTGCCAATAAAGTTTCTAACCTCACCCATTTTCCCTACAGAATTCCGTTTATTAGGGCGAGCCAAATAAGCATTGAAAAGGGGCGAAAACTTTTTGAAAACAACCATTGCTTGGTCATTGAAAACCTTAAAGAACTAAAGGATGAAGAAGCCCTATTTCACCTTTACAATATGTATAGGGATGAGGGTGGCAATATTTTATTTACCTCAGAACAAGCCCCTGCACGCCTAAATTTGAAATTACCGGATTTGCGCTCTCGAATGAATATAGTTCCGGCAGTGGAAATTCAAGAACCTGATGATGACCTTTTATCGGCATTACTGATAAAGCTTTTTGTAGACAGGCAAATTATGCCCTCGCCTGAGATTATCAATTATATGTTAGCCAATATGTCGCGTTCTTTTGAATTTGCGCGCAAATTGGTTGCAGAGGTTGATAATATATCCTTAGAAAGGAAGCGCGCTGTTAGTATTCCGATTGTCAAAGAAGCCTTATCTGTCTTAAACGGTGCTCCCAAACAAGGAGATCTTTTTTCGTTTTAAGATTACAAAAAATTCCCGATTTCAGATCGGGAATTTTTTTGCTGGTTTATAACTCAATAATAGGAAGAACTAACGTCTTCTCAAGAAAGAAGGTATTTCAAGATTTAATCTGTCTTCGGCATCAAAATCATTGTCAGAAAAAGATGGAGAAACAGGTTCTTGAACACGTTCATTTTCTTTTTGTTTTTTGCGATTACGTTTAGCAATGGAGAACCCTGTTACCCGCTCAATAAAAGTGGGAATATGGTGTTCTTCTTCCTCATCGCGTGTCACAATCAACTCCTCAGCTTCCTCAGGCTTTTTAGCCATCAGAGGGGCAGAAGAGTGCTCCGGAAATAATTCAGGCTCTTCTTCAGTAACTTTCAAAGAGCTTTTTGGCCTAAAAGAATTTTCATTTGAAGACAGAGCGCTTTCCATTTGGGAAGCCTCGCTCATATCGTCAGGTTTATTAATAATAGCCTTAAAGAGAGAAGAAGCATTAGGCATATCTTCAAGCACACTGGATTTATCCAGAGAGTCAAAGTCATTGAACTTCACCGTCTGCTCTTCATTGGCGGCCACGCTTACAACATCATCCTCCGGCTCGGCTGTCGCCAAAGGAGTAACCGTAGCAGTATTAATAACCTCTTCCACATCAACACTTTCGACAGGTTTAACTGCGGAAAAGACCTCAAGATTAGCCTCAATCACTTCTCTTGGGGCAGAAGGTTCAGCCTCAACCTTCACAAAACTTTCATCAATTGGTTTTGAAGCCGGCTGAGGAATTGGATTTCTTTTTATACCATCACCCTCGATTCCGGTTGCCACGATAGAAACGCGGATTTTTCCGCCCAAAGAATCATCAAAGCTGGAGCCAAAGATGATATTGGCATCTTCATCCACTTCTTCTTTGATACGGCTGGCAGCTTCATCAATTTCAAACAAGGTGATATCAGAGCCACCGGTAATGTTAATCAAGACACCTTTGGCACCGTGCATAGAGCAATCATCAAGCAACGGATTAGCCAAAGCCTGTTCGGCAGCCTTAATGGCTCTGTCTTCGCCTTCGGCCTCGCCGGTTCCCATAATGGCTTTACCTTTGTCTTCCATAATGGCTTTAATATCGGCAAAATCGAGGTTGATAAGCCCCGGCATCATCATCAAGTCGGTAATAGAGCGTACACCGGCATAAAGAACATTATCGGCCATCACAAAAGCATCAACCAGAGTTGTGTTTTTATCGGCGATTCTAAACAAGTTTTGGTTGGGAATAACGATGATACTGTCAACTTCTTTGGTAAAATCGATTAGAGCTTTTTCAGCGGTTTCAAAGCGTTTTTTACCTTCAAATTGGAAAGGTTTTGTAACTACGCCGACAGTTAAGATTCCTTTTTCTTTAGCAATTTTGGCCACCACCGGAGCAGCACCCGAACCGGTACCGCCGCCCATACCGGCTGTGATAAAGACCATGTTAGCTCCGTCTAACTCGCGCTCAATTTCTTCTTTAGCCTCCTCAGCGGCCAACTTTCCGACCTCCGGTCTGGCCCCGGCGCCGAGCCCTTTGGTCGTTTCCATACCGAGTTGAATTTTGCGGCTGGCTTTTGAGTTCTCCAAAGCCTGAGCATCTGTGTTGGCAACAATAAAATCAATACCTTCCAGATTCTGAGCAATCATATTATTAACGGCATTACCGCCGCCGCCGCCAACTCCGATAACGGAGATACGCGGCTTTAATTGCATAACGGTTTTCTCTGGAACAGCTAACTTGATTGACATGGTAATTCTTACTCCCAAAATCCTAAAAATTTCAATTTAGTTCAGAATAACCCGCAATACATTAAGGTTTAGTTACCAAGATAAAAATTTTATCAAAAATTCTGCTTCAACCAAGAAAATATTTTGGAAATACCGCCGCCATTGGAATGTACCGGCTTATTGATAATTTTTCCCGGCTTGCGTTCGGTATAATTAAGGGCAAAAAGAAGCATGCCGATACAAGTAGAGAAAGAAGGCCCATAAAGAATATCCGGCAAGCTCAAAATATTTTTAGGCCGCCCCAAACGCACTTGTTTATCCAAAACCATTGAGGCAATTTCGCGCACGCCGGCCAGCTGCGATGCCCCACCGGTCAAAACCACCCGATGGCTTGAAACATCTTTTAATCCGGCTTCTGCCAGCTTGCGATTGACCATTTCAAAAGTTTCTTCGATTCTGGGAGTGATGATACTGATGAGCTCAGCTCTTGGAATTTGCTTGATGCAGCTGTCGTCTTCCTCCCCAACCGGATAAACATTAATGGTTTCCTCATTGTCTTGAGAGCTCAAGAAGGCACAGCCGTGCAAAGTTTTTAATCTTTCGGCGTGAGAAAAAGATGTCGTGAGACCATAAGCAATATCGTTCGTCACATTGTTTCCGCCCACCGGCAGCGAGGCAAAATAAACCGGATATCCGTGCCGAAAACTGGCAATAGAAGTTGTGCCGCCTCCCATATCAACAACGGTGGCCCCGAGCTCCCGCTCATCATCGACCAAACAGGCAAGACCTGAGGCATAAGAAGAAAATGTTTTACCGGCAATTTCCAGATGTGCATTTTCAACCACGGTAGCAACATTGCGAAACATAATATCCGGCACTAACCCAAGCAAAATATCAACAGACAAAGTTTCGCCAAAGATATTGCGAGGATCTTTAATATCTTCTCCTCCGTCTAAACGATAATTTGTGGGCAGACAGTGAATAAGCTCACAGCCCTCAACGTTTATTTTGTGGATTCCCTTATCAATAACTTTTACTAAATCGCTCTCACTGACCGGACGATTTTTATTGAGGGTAATGGTTGAATCTTTAATAACGCTTTTAATTTTATCACCGGAAATATTAACGATAACGCGGTCAATTCGCTCACCGGCCATTTGCTCGGCCGTTTCAACCGCATTGCAGACAGAAAGAGTTGCTTGGTTAATATCGGTAACAACGCCGTTTTTAATTCCCTTAGAGGCATTATAACCATAGCCGGTAATATTAATTCGTTTATCGCGGCTCATTTTGGCAATAACACAACACACCTTGGAAGACCCGATATCCAAAGCGGCAATTGTTGTCGGCCTGCTAAACGAATGTGACACCATTTACAATCCTTTTTTATAACTTATGTTCTTTGGTTTTATTGAGCTTTTTGGGCTCATCTTCAGAACCCTTGCGCAATTTCACCACAATCTTATTGGGTAATCTTAAATCAATGATGGTTAATTTACGTTTAAAAATCCCTTTTGTTTCATCAAGTTTCACCAATTTTTTCCAAGCTTTGGCAATATCATCTTCCGGCAATTTAACCGTCACTCCGTTGCGAATATCATCCAAAATAAGATTCCACCGGCGCCCTGAAATAAAATTAGCAACCTTCACTCTTTCAATATAATCTTTGTCGCCGTCTTTTAAGGCAGCCAAAAGATTTTTAAAATTCTCAGGCGCACCGGCACCGACAATCAGCAAAATCGGCTCGGTAATCTGATAATCAGCCTCAATAACTTTTCCGTCTTCATCAAGCGGATAAAACTTTTCATTAATCTGCCAAATAGCCTTAACTTGGCGCTCCTCAATATCAATATGCAAAACATTCGGCAACAAGCTGCGACGCACATAAGCCTGCTTAACCCAAGGCAGTTGTTCAATCTTGTCTTTAATATCATAGACATTAATTTTGAGCATATTATCGCCGCGGTTAAGCCTCAAAGCCTGATTTAGTTCTTCTTTTGAGGTACGTTCTCGTCCTGTGACAACAATATCTTCAAGCACCAATCCCTGCCTGCCGCCAAAGGCATATAACTCTTCTTGCAGTTCCTGCAGACGCTTGCCGACTAAGTCATTCTTCAAGGTGAGGATCAGGGCTGCCAAAACAAAAATAAAAGCCAAAACAAACAAAGTTCCCACTAACCTGAGCGGCCATTCTCGCTGAGGTTTGAGAATATTTTCAACCGGAGTTGATATTTTGGTTTCAGCTTCTTGTTCCATTTTTTATTTGTGGATTCCCATTCGTTTGACTTCCCACTCGAGAGTAATAGAAGTTGTTTCTTTCACTTTTTGAACAATCGTTTCGCCCAAAGTTTCAATATCATGGGCCGTAGCTCCACCGGCATTAACCAAAAAATTGCAGTGTTTTTCAGAAACCTTTGCTCCATTGATGTGCAAATCGGCACACCCTGCTTTTTTAATCAGCTCCCAAGCACGCAGTCCTTCCGGATTTTTGAAAGTTGAACCGGCGGTTTTAACATTGTGCGGCTGAGTTTTGATACGATAATTTTTTTGCTCATTTATCATTTTGAGTGTTTCTTCCGGATCTTTTGGTTCGACTTTCAGGGTCAAAGAGGTAATAATCCAATCATCCGGGAAAAC
>CALXVW010000123.1 GCA_944392185.1 uncultured Alphaproteobacteria bacterium | reverse complement strand
CTCCACAAATTAACTCAGTTAGCGCAGGCAAACAACCGTGAATTTAACACCCATAGCTAGCAAAAGGCTCTTTTGCTAGCTATGGGTGTTAAATTCACGATTGTTTGCCTGTGCTAACTGAGTTAATTTGTGGAGTTGGTTGCTCTCTGTATAGGAAATGGAAATATTTTTCTGTTTCAAAAACCACAATACATAGATATAAATTTCAAAGCTACGACACAAACTGACGTTAGTGCACCTTATTATACCCCTATGAAAACACAAATACCTCAAAAAATTCACCTGTATTGGAGACATTGTGAGTACATTGCCCAATCAGGCTACCAAGAATGGCGTTTTGATGAAAACGGCTTTCCGATTAAATTTTGCTATTACAATCAGATAGACAAAAGAGGCGGTTGGTTTGTTAAAGAAGATGAAGAGCATAACATACACATTTGCTCTTACGATACCGTCCGAACAATATTATGATTTTGCTTTTTTATATAAAACATCCATCAACAAAACCATGGCATAAGTATCTTGCGCGCAATATTTATCCAAGCCAGAAAACAAGATATCCTCTTCCTTCGGTGTCAATTCACCATTTATAAATTTAAAATACCCATCCATGGCTTCACCGCCGTTTTTTATATCAAGTTTATCGTAACTAAGCTTGGTAAAAGCGGGTAAAACCTTTTTTATTGAAGCAGAACTGTGCTGCTTGTAATGATACAAAGCTCTACTGCGAAAAGGCACCAACAAGTCTACAATTCTTTTATTAATGTTCAAAATATCCTTTGCCAAGTCGGGAAACAATTGTGCCAGTTCTTCATTACGTTTTTTTTCAAAATTTTCATTATAAACAATAACGGAGCCTCTCTTTCCGCACTTTTCGACAAGAGCTTCTGCCAAATCTCTGCGTGGATCGCTTTTGTCCTGATGCAAAAAACCGAAATGAGTTACTTTTCCACCGACAGTCTTTTGAACGTGCAAAGAAAACTGAAACGGAATTTGCTGATAAGGCCTTGAATTTTCAAACAGAGGGATCGCCGGCTCTATGGTTTCATAATCCAAATAATACAAAGGATATTTCAAAGTATTTAAGAAACCTCGGATATTATCTTTTTCACAATGAATTTTCTGTTTTTGCCACGCATCAATATCAATAAACTGCTTTCCGTCATAATCAGAAGCATTTAAATCATTAATGTCATAAGATTTAATTTTTTTAAATATTTTATCTGCCGTTGGGGCGGAAAAAATATCCCAAATGGAATATTGGGGAACTTTTTTGCAACAATAATCATAAAAATCACACTGTTGACAACTCTTATAAATCGGCGCCCGCGGCTCTTTTTCCTGTTCTTGTATTTCCGATAAGAAGAGAATCTGTTCTTTAGTTTCTTCATATAAGTCAAGAACATCATCGGTAACATTTTTGAGCGTAAAAAGCTTTTTTATATTTAATTTCTTCTTACGATTATAATCTTTATTCAAATGCAATACATAACAATTTTTAATTTTATATCCGGCATTGGAAAAAACAAAATATTGAAAAGCCAAATCCTTGATATGATCATCTTGCACGGAGGTAGTGGCCTTAATTTCTATCAGGTTCCACTTTCTTCCCTCTTTTTGCAATATATCGATACGACACACGGGCCCCAAAGGCAACTTAGCCACGGCCTCAAACAAGATATCGTGTTGTGCACTCAAAGTCTTTGTTAACTCCGCTCCTTTATCAAACTCCCATATTTGACAAGGAACCACCACCCCTCCGGGATAGAGCTTTTGAGCAAGATTTTGCACATCATAGCCACTCGCACACCATTCATTTTCGGTCTGCGGCAAGAGCTTTGGTTTGTGCTTTTTGAGCCACAAAGCCCTCGCACAAAAATCACCCAACATATAATCCGATTTAGAAAGCTTCATTATATTTTGCCTTTTGTATAGTTTTGAATACACCGGAATACTTATTCAAAAAATCATCCAAATTTTTTGAAAGTTGTACCAAATCGGAAGAGCCTGATATTTTTTTAGCTTTCAATTGTTTAATCGACTCATCCAAATTATCAAAATACTGAAGATCTTTTTTATGAGCTTCAAGACAATAATTCACCTTATTGCCATCGTAAGATAAGGTGCAATATATTGGCCAGTCAAGTCCCCGAATTTGAGTATGATTATCAACAAAGTTTCTAAAGTTATCATAAATTTTTATAGGCGTTAAAAACATTCTGGTACGTTTAATATCACATACAAATTTCTTACGTCCACATAGATAAATATTATCACTAATACTGAGATATTTCTCCCAAAAAGATCCCCCGTTTATTGAATCATAAAAGCCACGATAATTATAAAAGTGACGTTTTTTTGTCTTAATCCTATTGTTTTTTGAAATAATTTCATAACGATCAAGCCCGGTTCCCTTATAAACACTTAATTCTTTAGCTGACAGTTCAAAATACGGGGAAAAATATTTTTCATCCTCATAATTTCCGCTAAATTCTATATAAATATCATGAAGAATTTTAGAAACCGCTTTATTCTTTACTTTCTTCTTGTATACGCTCAAAAAATCAATAATCCAATCATAATCAATTTTTTTCCAGTGGGATGAATCTGCCAAAGAATGACCACCTTTGCCGTAAAAATCATAAACATCCAAATAAACATAAAAAATGGCATAATTTTTATAGGCCGCCTTAGAAAAATACTTATAATATTTACGTGTTTGCCCGTTATGCTCTTTAGCTCCGTATTTATTTTCAATCACAAAAAGAGTGTGTGCTTTTTCTAAACAAAGCAAAATATCCACACGATTTTCCTTTTCTCCGGTTTCAATCCAATACTCTTTTTGAATAACAACATCGTCATAGGCATTCTTCAAAGCTTCTTTTTCTTTTCTTACCGCCTTAATCCTCCTGTTTTCATACTGCCAGCCATAAATAGATGAACATTCGGAAGAATCAGAAGAAAGAACATCAAGAAACGCGGCAAAAAAATCTTTACCCAAACCGTGAGATTCCAGGGGATCGAACAACCACGCAATAAGTTCTGAGGCTTGCTGCTCTTTGCAAGAAACAATATCAAAAATATTAACACATTGATTAATACATAAAAACGCCTCATTCCCCTTAAGCCTTGTCATAATTTACTCCTTATTCCAATCCGTTGGTTTAATCACTTTAACGTGATTTCCCCAGGTATAAAGGTGCCAATCCATTTCCAATTTTCCGCCGGCTTTAAACTTAACGGTCAGAGTTCCGTCTTTATTCCTAAGCATTTTCTGAGACGGATGAAAGATATATTGTGCGGCATCATCGGCTACCTCGGCATCAAACAACCATTCAACTTCAAAAGGTTTTTCGTGGAATGCGCCAAAAGCTTCCTCGGCATATTTTTGCAAATTAAATCCCGGCAAATTAACAATCACTTGGTTTAAGATTTCCACATCTTTAATATTGCTCAAAATAAAATTGTGCACCTCATTACCAAAAAAACCATCGGCATGATGCGCCACCAGATAATGGTTTCGCTCCCCGTATAAAAAGCCATAGGGATTAAGAGTGTTTATGCTGATTTTTTTGGTATTTTTATTATAATATTTTATTTTGATTTGATGACATTGCAAAATGGCCAACCGAATTTGAGAGATAATATTTTCATCAATCACCAATTTTGGCCCGGGGCGGCAGATAAATCCTTCCGCCTCAAGCAGAGCCTCGGCATCAGGTTCGATTTTGCGAAAGACATCCGGCCTGATACCAGCACGGATTTTGGTAATCACTTTATCCAAAACATTTCTCTTATCGGCCATTTGTTTATTGTCAAAAAGCTCTCTGGCCGTTTCCAAAACCGAGAGTTCCTCTGCGGAGAAAGATATAAAATCTTTAAGTGTTCCCTGTGGAATATACCAGCGTTTTTGATTATTTTCACCGACAACTTCTTCAACTTGAGGAAACTGAGAAACAATCATATCGCGCATACGTTCTGCCGTCCGGCGAGACACCTGATATTTATCGGCAATTTCGTTTAAAGAGATTCCTTCTCTGGTTGATTGCATCCAAATTGCCAGATCAAGCAAATCATGTGTTTTCTCGTATGCCATGTTTTTTTACACTCCCCAAACAACAACTCCGCTTCAAAGTATTTCATTACAAGAAACCGATTTTCCGTTGCACCGGTGCTTTATTTTGTTGTTCAGCCTCAAGCATTTTGGTTAGCTCTTTGGCATCATCCAGAAACCCCAAGATTTCTGCTTTTTTTCTAACCACGGCAAAATCTCCGGGAGTCAAAGAATTCAGATAAGATAAATCTACATTGGGAATATTAAAAAAATGTTTAAAAGCCAAACTTGCCTGCTCCGGTGTCATATAATTATAGGCCACCTTAAAGGTAAAGCGGCGCAAGCTGGCTTTGTCCAAACTATTCATAAGATTTGTGGTACAAACAAACGGATAAGCATAATTTTCCATTTGCGTCAACATTTCATTGACCTGAGTTACCTCCCAAGACCGAAAAGCGGTTGTTCTGTCTTGCAAAAAGCTATCTGCCTCATCAAAAATCAAAACAGCCTGGTTTTCGCGCCCTTCTTGAAATGCGGCAGCAATATTTTGCTCTGTTCCGCCAACCCACATAGATAATAAATCCGAGCATTTTTTCTTAACAACCGGCATTTTGAGCACCTCGGCCAAATACTCTCCATAGGCAGATTTTCCCGTACCTGAAACACCATACAGGCACAAAGAAAAACCACGCTGCTCAAGTTTTTTAATTTTCTCTGTCAAAAGATTTAAATCCGTATCTGTATTAAGCAGTTTAAGATTAAAAGGAGTTTGATGTTTAGACTGGAACTGAATATATCGCCCGTTATTATAGGCTTTTTCCAAAGAACAGAGGCTTTGTTTGACTTCTTCCAATCCCCCTTCAGCCAACCGAGCGGTTTTAACGGCCGCACTGATAAAAGACGGAGAAAGTTTATATTGTACGGCAAATTCCTCGGCAATTTTTTTATCAGCCGGCAAATCATATGCCTTGAGACTTTTTTGCCACATTTCGGTTCTGATTTTAAGATTGGGCTTGCTAAAATTGAGGGCATAAGTAAAACGGCGCAAATAAGATTTATCAATTCCCTCTATTGAGTTGATAATCCAAATTGCCGGAGTTTTATTATTTTCGAGCAAACGGTTTATATAAAGTTTGTTATCGTTTTTTTTCTTTAAAAAGCCAAAATAATCAGGCCCCAAGAAATCATCAGCTTCATCAATCAATAAGCAAACATTATTATCTTTTAATAAAACGGAATAAGCCAAATTTAAAATTTCTTTACGCTCCTTATCTTCAAAATTTTCCCCGATGGTATAGAGTTCCGCCCCGATTTTATCGGCCAATGTTTTTGCAAACTCTGTTTTTCCGGTCCCCGGTTCGCCATAGAAAAGAAAATTAACGCCCTTTTCCTTATTTTTTATGGAGCTTTTCAAAATGCGCACACAAAAATCTTTTTCTGCCAAATAGGAAAAATCCCTCCACTCTAATTGTGCCTTGCACCTCTCTCCCAAGATAACATTTTTAATATCGGCAATATTACAAATATTTTGAGAAAGCAACTTGATTGTTAAATCAGAAGCGCAAACATCGCCGTTATAATCACTTTCAATTAACCCAAATTGGAACAAAGGAGATTTTTTGTCGGACAATTCTTCAATTTTATATTGTGTAAGCCCCAAGAAACAAGAAGCGGTTGATTTTAACTTATTGTTTATTCCGCCGACATCGCGGTTCATATCTTCAAAATTCTCATCCATTTTCACACGGGCCAAAAAGCCGTATAAATTTTGCTCTGCTGATGATAACTCCAAAAGCTCTGCGACATAGCCGAGACGTTTTTCAAAAATTGAGGCTGAACTTTTAGATAAGGTGTTAACCTTCTTATCAAGAAATTCAATAAACTTTTCTCCACGTTGATAGGCCAATTTTTTCTTGCCGCGAATTATATCCTTAAAATCCAGACCTTTGTTTTCTTCTGTTTTGCTCACCCATTGGTAGCCAATAATATCTTTACCTTGGGAATCATACCAATCATAAACATTGGCTAACCGCTCCTTAAAAAATTTTTTGTTTTTCAGAGCATTGCTTAAGTACGATAACATTTTATATTGCTCAAAATTTTCCATAAATCGGCTCCTTTCGCTTTTACAAATTTATTATAAGCCCTATCCACGTCATTTTTTGTCGCAGGCAAACCCGCTCGAAAAATTTAAAATAAACTCTTGACTTAGAGTACCCTCTAAAGATTATGATAAGTATGTTCTTTAATTTTTCGGGAGTTGCCATTATGTTCGGATGCGCTGTCACCACCTCTGTTTTGGGCAGTTTAGCCGCTGTTTTGCTGTTTTTAAGATACTGCGCCTTCACCTCGGCCAACCCTTGGCTAAAAGTGGTTTGGCTAGCTGTTTTCATCCTAATCGGCTGTCTGCCCATGCTGGCTGAATATCGTTTTGAAGAATACTTGGGCAAATTCTTTGTTCCCTACCGCTATATTTTATACTTTTTGTTCATCTCTATGGTCATTTTGTTCAGCCTGACTGTTATCCGCGATTTCTGCTGGGGAATTTTGAGATTATTTTCCAATAACTTCAAGCCCCTCTCCTCTCCGCACTTAATGATGATTAATCTGCTGACAGTAGCTCTGGCCTTGGTTATCGGCGGTGTTGCCTTATATGACGGCACCAAAGTTCCTTCCCTAAAAAATATCAGCGTATCCTCCCCTAAAATCACTCAAGACAAAAAAATCGTATTGCTGCCGGATTTACATATGCATCGTGCTTTATCACTAAAAAAACTCCAAGGAATTGTTGACAAGACCAACGCTCAAAACCCGGATTTGATCTTGCTTATCGGTGATATGATAGATGATGACATTTCCCATGTTGCCGAACAACTTAGCATATTGAAAGGACTAAAAGCCAAGCACGGTGTGTATTTTGTTTCCGGCAATCACGAATTTTACCATGATTTTACCAAGACAACCAAGGCCCTGCAAGATTTAGGCTTCAAATTGCTGGAAAACAGCGGCGTAAGTGTTGATAAGGATTTATATTTGGGCGGCATTCCAGATATTCACTCAAGCTATTTAAGCGGCAAAAAATATGACTTAGGCAAAACCTTTGCCACCGCCTCCCCCGAACAATACAAAATTTTGATGTCGCACACACCGGCCAACTTCAAAGACACGCCTTTTGACCTGGAAGTATCAGGCCACACGCACGGTGGTCAAATCTTTCCGTTCGTATTTTTCATCTATGCCCATGCTCCCTATGTTGCCGGCTGGTATGAATTAAATGCAGATGCCAAAATATATGTCTCCAGAGGCGCCGGCCAATGGGGACCGCAAATGCGTTTTCTGGCTCCGGCCGAGATAACGGTTTTAGAACTCAAAGCCACACAATCTGAGGAGGAGGAAGAAGAGGAAATGGTTCAACATGTAAATGACGCATCAAAAGCCAAAGTTTATTTCACCTCAGAATTAACTCCTGAGGCCTTAGTAAACATCTACCAAAAAGTAAACCCAAACATTTCAGGCAAAGTCGCCATCAAATGGCACTCCGGCGAGCCGCACGGCCCCAACATCTTGCCGGTTCCGATGGTCAAAGCTATTCAAAGCTTCATTCCCAACAGCAACTTGGTAGAAACCAATACGCTGTATGAAGGCGGTCGCGACACCACGGAAAAACACCGCCAAACCCTAAAAATCAACGGCTGGGATTTTTGTAAGGTTGATATTATGGATGAGTTTGGTACCGTAATGCTCCCAATAAAAGGCGGCAACCATTTCAAAGAAATGTCAATGGGCAAAGGGATTTTGGATTATGATTCCATGTTGGTTTTAACCCATTTTAAGGGGCATCCGATGGGTGGTTTCGGCGGTTCTATTAAAAACATCGCCATCGGCAATGCTGACGGCAAAATCGGCAAGGCCATGGTCCACGGCGCCGATGAGCACAGTTTGTGGAATGCCACCCAATCTTTGCTAATGGAAAATATGGTTGAATCAGCCAAAGCCACTCTTGACCATTTCGGCGATAAGATTACTTATATCAATGTCTTGCGCAACATGTCGGTAGATTGCGACTGTATGGGCACCGCCGCTGCCGAGGTTAAGATTAGAGATCTGGGTATTTTGGCCTCAACCGACATTGTCGCACTGGACCAAGCCTCAATAGACTTGTTGATGAAGCAGCCGGAAACCGAGCTTCATGACCTAAAAGAGCGAATTTTAACCCGCGAGGGCCTGCACCAGTTGGATTATGCCGAGGAAATGGGACTTGGCACCAGAAATTATGAGCTGATAAACCTTGATACGCACCCATCCGGCTATGAGCAAGCGATTGAACTGATAAAAAAAGACGATGCCTCTGCCGTCGTTGTAAAAGATAATCAAATAGTGGCACAAGCACACGGCAAAGGAATAAAACCCTTGCTGGATTTACGTGACAATTGGCCACAGGAATTAAAAGACGGCTCTCTGATAGACAAGGTTATTGGCCGAGCCGCGGCTTTTATTGCCATAGACGGCAAAGTCAGAACCGTATATGGCGAGCTCATGAGTGAAGACGCCCTAGAGCTATTGCAAGAAAACCATATTCCGGCCACCTACGGCAAACTTGTTCCGGAGATCTTAAACCGCGCCAAAGACGACCTTTGCCCAATGGAACAAACGGTCAAAGAAGCTCAAACACCGCCGGAAGCCGTAGAGTTGCTGAGAAAAAAATTATCGGCTATGCAAAAAAATAATTAAACAAAACCAGAAAATTTGACATTTTAACAAAAAAAGATAAGATACATTCAAAATACATATAATTATGCCAAAAAATAATAAAAAAACTATTCTAAGATATGAGAAAAGATCAAGTAAAAGTAGCTATTTGCTACGATTTTGACGGGACTTTAGCTCCTGGGAACATGCAAGAATTTGGTTTCATGAAAGCCTTGAGAACGACCCCCAAAAGTTTTTGGAGCAAATCAGACCTTTTGGCAGAAAAGCATTCGGCAGACAAAAACTTGGCCTATATGCTGACCATGCTGCAGGAAGCCAAAAACAAGAAGGTGTCTTTCCGCAAAGAAGATTTGCAAAAATTCGGAATCAATATTCCTTTGTTCAAAGGCGTAGATGATTGGTTCCAACGGATTAATGCCTACGCCCGCAAACAAGGCATTGAACTGCAGCATTTTTTACTTTCTTCGGGCTTAAAAGAAATTATCAACGGCATGCCGATTGCCAAAGAGTTCACCAAGGTTTATGCCTGCTCTTTCATGTATGATGAAAATGGTGTTGCTGTTTGGCCGGCTCAGGTTGTAAACTACACCACCAAAACTCAGTATTTATTCCGAATAAGCAAAGGTTGCTTGGATGAAAGAGACGGTGCCGTAAATGACCGCACGCCCAAAGACCAAAGGAATATCCCCTTTAACCGTATGATGTATATCGGAGACGGCTTAACAGATGTTCCCTGCATGGCAACTTTACGCAAATTCGGAGGCAATGCCATTGCCGTATATCGTCCTAAGACCAAAAACGGCAGCACACACGCAGAAAAATTGCTGAAAGACGACCGTGTAGACAACATTGCTCCTGCCGATTATAGTGAAGGCTCAAAGATGGATTTTCTTATTAAAGCCTGGATTGACAAGATCAAGGCCGAGATAGACCTTAAGTCTTAATAAAAGCGCCTTATTCCGACATTGGAATAAGGCGTTTTTATTAACTACAAGTCAATAATATCAATAACATGAAAATCATCATCATAAATAAAACGACGTTTCACATACTTACCAGCCATGATATCGGGCAAGAAATTTTGGTCGGCCTCTCGCATTTGATTATAGGGAATTTTATCCTCATCAATCCAAAAGGCATCAACCTCGTCTTTCTTTTCGTTAAGAGAGCCGGAAAACTCGGTACTTTTAAAGACATAGACATAAAAATCCTTGGTTGGAAATTCAATATACCCGACTTGTTTGGGATTTTTAATCTTAAGCCCGGTTTCCTCATAAGTCTCACGGATAACGCAATCTTCCATAGTTTCTCCGACTTCTTTTTTGCCGCCCGGAAAATTGACACATCCCTCATTAATACCGCGATGATGCCTAATCATCAAAAATTTATGATTAGCAACATCTTCTACAATTGACAGTGAAGCTTGTTTTTTCATAGATTATCTCGTTTATTTGAAAGATTTCATGACACCCAATAATTTTACAATCCTTACAACAATAGAAGCAGTTTATCAAAAATTTCTCCATCTTCAACACCTTATTTTTTTTACCACCTTGATTCTCAAGGAACTATCACCATATACAAATAAAACCACTTTAGGGAACGATAATGATGAAAAAAATTTTATTACTGCTATGTTTTTTGCTATTTACGTTTTCTCCCCAACAGGCAAAGGCGGAGACTTCATCAGATGTTATCAGTATTGAGCAAGCCAACAAAAAGTTGGATGACATAACGCTTCAGCTCAATTTAAACAAAGCCACCAAAGCCCAAACGGATGAATTTTTGGAATTTTTATCATCTTTGCAAAATAACCTTATCTCCTCCCGCCAAGAATATATATCAGAGCAAGAAACTCTGCAAAAAAAGTTAAATATGCTCGGCCCCAAGCCGGAGCTTTCAGCAAATGAACCCAAAGATATTATGCTTGAGCGCAAAGAATTTTCGGCAAAAGCGGATAAACTTAAAGTTCAGATTGCTCAAATAGATCTCCTCTCAGCCAAAATAGATGAGATTAACGGCCTTATATTAAAAAAACGCAATCAAGAACTCTTAGACAGTATCCTGGTCAAACAAAGCTCTATTTTTCATCCTAAAGAATTTTTAGATTCGCTTGCAACCTTTTGCCACTTTGTTTTTGACCTGAGCAAATCTCCGATTAATTGGTATCAAAACCTCTCAACGGAGAATCAAAAAGAAGTAAAAGACAGTATTTTTCTGGTGTTTTTAAGTATTTTCGGCGCCTTTATATTCTCAATGGTTGTTCGATTATACATCAAACGCTGGTTTGGCTACCGTTTAGGAATAGAGCATCCGGATTACTGGCAAAAAGCCAGAGCCGGAATAGGGATGTTTTTGGTAAAAAGTATTGTTCCCGTGACCTGTATCGGCATTTTTTTATTCTGGTTACAAAGCGATAACTTAGATAACGGCAACGATTTTGGCATTTTATTACAGAACATTGTGCTGTATTTATTGTATTATTACCTGATAAAAAGCGCGGTAAAAATTACGTTTGCACCCGCTCACAGCCAATGGCGGCTGATAGAAGTCTCGGATGATTGTGCCCGTATTGGCAGCAAAGCATTGATCTTCTCAACCGCGGCAATTTGCTTGGTTTCATTTTTCCAAGATTTAGCCACCCAAATGCATTATAACCAAAACATCATCTATTCTCTAAAGATTTTCGGCAACGCGGTAAAAGCTTTTTGTATTATTTGGGTAACCAAGAACTTTCTTTATAATAATGCCTCTCTTTCAGATGATGAGATTTCCGATGACGCTGCCATTACCGAACTCAGCATATCATCAAAAGCAAGCCTTTTAATAAGTTTTGGCATGGCGATAGCCTTTATGGTGTCTTTGTTTGGATATATCAAATTATCAGAATATGTCATTAATCATTTTATTGTCTCTGGCATTATGATTGGTATTTTTTACATAGCAGACAAACTTTTGTTAGGCATTCTGCGCCGTATTTTGCGTCTGCGTTTCTGGATAAAAACCTTTCGCATCAGCCACAAAACACTGATTAAAAGCGAATTTTGGATTGGTCTTTTACTAACTCCCATTATCTGGATTATATGTTTTTTGAGTTTGCTTGCTGTTTGGGGAGTATCGGTTGATTTATTATTAGCTCGTACTCAAAGCTTTTTAGTAGGATTTAACATTGGCGGCATCCATATTTCCATCACGTCAATTTTGCTCGGAATTATCTCTTTCTTTGTCTTTTTATCGTTATTTAAGTTGCTCAAAAACAGTTTTTCGGACGGTAATTTGAGCAAAATAGAAATGGATGAAGGAATAAGGAACTCTATTATATCGTCAATTAACTTCTTAGGATTGATTATTTCGGGGATTTTAGCCATAGCCGTCATGGGCGGAAGCTTGAGCAGCCTGGCCATCATCGCCGGAGCCTTATCTTTCGGAGCCGGATTGGGCCTGCAAAACATGGTCAGCAACCTTGCCGCCGGCATGACAATTTTGTGGGAACGCCCGATAAAAATCGGCGATTGGATAATCATAAACAATCAGGAAGGGATTGTAAAACAGATAAATATGCGTTTTACCATCCTTGAAACCTGGGACAAATCAACCGTAATTATCCCTAACTCAGATATCTTATCACAAAGTCTGATAAATTATACCTACAAAGGCAAAACCGGCCGTGTCGCCATAAAAATAAGTGTTGGCTACGAAAGTAATGTCAAACAAATAAGGGAAGATTTGCTGGAAATTGCCTCCAGCAACGAAAATGTCTTAAATTCTCCGTCCCCATCAGTAACTTTCAGCAACCTCGGTGCCGGGCTTGAATTTCAGCTAAATTGCTACACGGACAATATTTTTAAACGCGCGGAAATCGGCAACGACTTAAGAGAAAAGATAATCACTCGTTTCCAAGAGCTAAATATCGAGATGCCGGCCTCCCCGGCCACCGTTTGCTTGGAGGACAGAAGAAAAGACTAGAACATATCTCCATAAACTCTTTGCTGTTCGGCTTGCAGTTCTTTATTTTGATGAGCTTTTTCAAGACTGCCCAAACGCACGGCCTCGGTATAGAGATGAATTTTATAGTTAATTTTAGCCATATGTTTGTTAAGCTGCTCCATTTGTTTTTCCAGATGAGCGCGCTGTTGCAAAAACATCTCCAGGCGCTGCGGCAAGGTCTCATCTCCTTCTCTGAACCAATCAATATATTGTTTGATTCCTTTCAGAGACATTCCCACGCCTTTAAGGCATTCAATCATCTCGAGCCAACCGATATCTGTATCGGAAAATACTCTCAAACCGGATCCCGTTTTTTGCACAAAAGGCAATAAGCCCTCTTTTTCATAATAGCGCAAGGTATGGGCTGTCAGCCCTGTTTTTTTGGCCACTTGGCCGATAGAATATCTCATTTTAACATCTCCTTATAAAAGGCAAGATAAGAAAAAAAATAACAAATGTCAACAAAAGTATTGACTTAGAGTTAACTCTAAAGATTACACTAAAAACAGAATCGCAAACAGTCAGGAGAAAAAGATGAAAAAATACGCCTTCATCGCAGCGATTGCTGCTTTAAGTTTTTCAACCAACATAGGAGCACAAGAAATGAAAACAGCACCGATAGACACGGTTTTTGCCCAAGGAGAATTAAACCCCTACAGAGAGTTTTTCACTGGCCAAACCTATTTAACCATGCTAAGCAACAATGATGAAATATGGAATTCCTCCATCGGCAATGTCACTTTTGAGCCCAAGGCCCGCACCAACTGGCACAAACACAGCGGCGGACAGATTTTGTTGGTTTTAGCCGGTGAAGGACGTTATCAAGAGCGAGGAAAAGAGATTCAGATTCTGCACCAGGGCGATGTCGTAAGAATAGCACCTGATGTTGAGCACTGGCACGGAGCCGCGCCTAATGAGTGGTTCACCCATATTTCGGTTGAGACCAACCTCCCCAACAACAAAGCCACATGGCTTTCCCCGGTAAAAAATGAAGAATACAAGTAAGATATTGGCATATATTATAGCCGCAATTGCTTTATTTGGCCTCGGCTATTACTCAAGAAAGGAAATAACAATGCACCCCCCTGCTCAAACAGATCCGGAATTTGTGGCTGCTTTTGAAGATTTTATAAATCTTGATGTCAAACCACACGGAAATTTGCCAAGCAAAACGCGTTGGTTGGTTATTATGGCGGCGCACATAGCTACCCAATCTCCCAATGAATATAAGGTAATATTAAGAGAAAGTCTCAAAAACGGTGTTTCACCAATTGAGGCCAAAGAGGTTATCTACCAAGCGGTTCCATACCTCGGCATGGCGAAAGTTTATGACTTTTTGGGCGCTTCCAACGAGGTCTTTTCAGAACTGGGAATAAAACTTCCGCTTCCCTCGCAGTCAAACACCAACCGCCAAACACGTCTGAACAAAGGACTTGCCGCCCAAAAGGCAATCTTTGGTGAGAGCATAGACACAATGCGTGCACAAGCTCCCCAAGAGCTAAAACATATTCAAGACTACCTCTCTGCCAACTGCTTTGGCGATTACTACACCAGAAGCGGCCTGGAGCTCAAAGAGAGAGAGCTTTTAACCTTTGCGTTGTTGGCCTCCTTGGGAGGCGCGGATTCCCAACTGCGCTCACACGTACAAGGCAACCTAAATATTGGTAATGATAAGAGCGTTTTATTGGACACGATAACTCAACTTTTACCCTATATCGGTTACCCGCGTTCCTTAAATGCCATAGCCGCCGTCAACGAAATAAGCAAGGATTAAACAAATGAAAAAAACACCATTTTACTTAGCATTAGGAGCCCTACTTACAGCAGGCTCTCAAGCAACTGCCCAAATATCACCAACTTCAGATAAGATACTGATCGCCTATTATTCACGCAGTGGCAATACGGCAGAAATCGCCAAACATATTCAAGCCGCAACCGGCGGAGACATTTTTGAAATCACTCCTCTCCAAGAATATCCGCAAGACTATCGACAAACCACCGAGCAAGCAAAAGAAGAAATTTCAAAAGGTTACAAACCCGAACTTCAAAACAAAGTTGAAAATTTTGCCCAATATAATATTGTTTTTTTAGGCTCGCCATGCTGGTGGGGAACCGTAGCTTCTCCGGTCTCAAGCTTTTTAAGTGAGTATGATTTTTCGGGAAAAACCATCATTCCTTTCATGACGCATGGGGGAAGCGGTCTTGGCCATAGTGTTGAAGATATCAAAAAACAAATACCATCGGCAACTATTATGGGTGCCAAAGCCTTCTGGGGAAGCTCGGCTGCCATGGCCTCAACAGACGTAAACAAATGGATAAAGGAGTTAGAAAATGACTAAAAATATACTTGTGCTCTCGGGAAGTTTTCGCAAAGGTGGAAATTCCGATATTTTGTGTGATGAATTCATCAAAGGCGCCCTTGAAGCGGGAAATAAAGTAGAAAAGATTTATGTAAATGATAAAAAAATAAACTATTGCAGAGGCTGCGGTGTTTGCAACACAACACACAAATGCGTACAAAAGGATGATATGGCAGAAATTTTAGATAAGATGATAAAGGCTGATGTCATTGTCATGGCCACCCCGATTTATTTCTATACGATGAACGGGCAAATGAAGACCCTAATTGACAGAACAGTTCCCAGATATACCGAAATTAGCAACAAAGAGTTCTATTTTATTGTGGCCGCAGCAGATAACAGCCATGCCAATATGGAAAAAGCGTTGGAAGGTTTCAGAGGCTTCACGCAAGATTGCCTAGATGAAGCTAAAGAAAGAGGCATCATCTACGGCACCGGAGCCTGGAATATTGGCGATATAAAAGGAAAACCAGTCATGAAAGAAGCCTTTGAAATGGGAAAAAACTGCTAAAAAAGACCCCGCTCTTTTATGATCTGTACCCCAGAAAGTGGAGGAAAAAAGAAAATCCCCTTTGAAAAAAATATTCAAAGGGGAATTTTTTTGTTAAACTCACACCAAAGGAGATAAGAATGAGCAAAATAAGATTTAGTAAAGAA
>CALXVW010000122.1 GCA_944392185.1 uncultured Alphaproteobacteria bacterium | reverse complement strand
CGGCTCTTACCAAAACCTCAAATGAATTGGCATCGCTGCGCTTCTTCTCCGAGATGCTGGCAGATACGGTCAGCTTTATCGCTTTTCGGCGTGGGCTGAACTGAAATTGCGCGGAGGCAACGGCGCGGCGAATGGTTTCTAATCTTTCAAAACCTTCTTTCTTGTCCAAACTCTTGTAAACAATCACAAACTCATCATCTGCGTAGCGATAGACGGCCTCGTCTTTTTCCAGTTCAATAATCTTTTCTGCAATCAGCTTGGTTAGAACATTGCGGATGCGACGGCCAAAATTGGTGCCAAGCTTGTCATAATCGTCAATACTTACAATGCCGATGCTGTATTTGAGCGGAAGATTTTTAGCGTGAATCATGAAAGAATTGCGGCTGTCCAGTCCGGTTAAGGTATCTTTATAGGTCTCGTTGTACAAATTTTGGGCCAGTGCCGAAAGCAGGCATAATACGGCGCAAAAAGAAAAAACGCTTAAGCCTGATGCCGTGTCTGAATAGTAAAATGACAACATCAAGGATAAAAAAGAAAAGAAAAAATTGTAGTCGGTGATGCTGCCGGAGCGGATGGCATTAACTAAAATAATACCCAAAACTATCAGAAACATTCCAGCCGCAAAAATATTTAAAGATGAGGGGGCGGAAAACAAAAAGAAACCAAGCCCGATGTTTGAGCGAGCCAGATGCTCAGCCAGGGCATATTGCGCAAAAATGCCAAGCAAAAACCAAACGTTGATTTTTGCAAACAAGGGGCGCCGCGGCCAAAAGTAAAAAAATAACAAGTTTATGGGGATCAATGAGCACAAGCTTATATATGCTGCAGAACCGATGTATGTTTCCGGAGCTTGGTGTTTGAAAAGGTTGATGAGAGTGTAGCTTATAACCAGTATTAACATTAAAAAGGCCGGTTTGGCGCGGTTAAAATACAAAAGTGCTAAAAAGCCGCCAAAATTTAAGAGGTAAAATCCAATATGTAAAAAGATGGTGGTGCCAGAAGAATAATCTCCGCAAAAGTAAAAACTCAACAATGCAACGGCAAATAAAAATGCCGGCAACAACATGTTGCCTATTAGGGGTAAGATTTTCTCTAATTGTGCCAGTTTTTTCATTGTCGCTTTGTGCTCCTTAAAAGTGACAATATTATAATCCTTAAAGGTTAAATTTTATTTACGCATTTAAGAATTGAGCTGTCGCCATAGGAATAAAAACGGTATTTTTCTTTGATGGCATAAGCATAAGCCTCTTTCATCCGCTCTGTTCCGGCTACGGCACAAACCAGCATAAACAAAGTTGATTTTGGCAAATGGAAGTTGGTAACCAGCATATCTATCATCTTGAATTTGTAGCCGGGAGTGATGAATATATCCGTCTCTCCGGTGAAGGGGTGGAGAATGCCTTTTTCATCCGCCGCGCTTTCCAACAACCGTAAGGAAGTGGTCCCAACAGCAATAACCCTTTTGCCGTTTTGTTTTGCTTTATTGATTATTGTGGCGGCCTCTTCACTGATATGTCCGTATTCGGCGTGCATTTTATGGTCTTTGGTGTCTTCTGTCTTGACCGGCAGGAAAGTTCCAGCGCCGACATGAAGAGTTAAGAAAACTTCTTTTATGCCTTTATCTCTCAGCTTTTTCAAGACATCATCGGTAAAGTGCAAACCTGCCGTCGGTGCGGCTACGGCTCCTTCGTGTTTGGCATAAACGGTTTGGTAGTTTTCCTTGTCATTAAATTTATACCATATCGAATCTGCTGATGGGCGCTCTCTTTTGATATATGGCGGCAAGGGCATAAAGCCGAATTGCTCTAACTTAGTAGCCAAATCTTGCGGTGGGCAGTTAAAAGAAATCAAGACACCTTCTTCGCCTTGTTTTTCTATAACTTGGGCAGAAAAATCAGAATTTTCGGCAGATATTTTATCGGTGTAGAATTTAATTTCATCTCCTTGTTTTAGTCTTTTGGCATTTTTGATGAAAGCCATCCAGCGAATGCCGTCAATCGGGCGGTAAAGCGTAAGTTCTACCAAGGCTTCTCCTCTGGCGCCGAAAAGGCGGGCAGGGATAACTTTGGTGTCGTTGAAAACCAGAACATCACCCTCTTCCAGCAAGTCGGGAAGGTCATAAAAATGGCGGTCGTTGATTTTTCCCTCTTCTGACAGATCTAAAAGTCTGGAGTGGTCTCTTGGAGATACCGGCTGATTGGCAATAAGCTCTTTTGGGAGCTCAAAATCAAAAATTTCTACTCTCATGATGTTTTTCCTTTTTTCGATGTTATATTATATTGCGCTAAGAGAAGCAACCCCAAAAAAGCATACATTTTTCTCGCAATAATAATAAAAGTTCTTTAAATAAAATTAATAGTTGTTATAGTAGAGTAAATTAAACGTAAATGCTGTAACAAGGGTTGGAAAATGTTTGGCAAAAAAGCTTTGGCAGATTTGAAAGCATTGTTTTTTCTTTATGCTGTCAATCAGTGTGAGGGAAAACGCAAGGCGGCCAAGGCAATGGGAATTTCCGTTGATACAATTACAAAATATATCAGGTATTTGGAACAAGAATGCGGGACAGATTTGTTGAATTCCTGTGGCGGAGAATCTAAGCTAACGCCGAGAGGGCTAAAATTTGCTTCTTTTGCTGCAGAGCTTGAGCGAGAATTAAAAAATTTATATACGCAACCATTTTCTCAAGTAACAAATCAAATGTTGAATAGTAAAGATTTACGAAATTTGTAAGCATATGTCGTACTACGAGCAATTTATTATTACATGGGCAAAAGAAAAGCAGCTGAAGCACAGGGTATTTCAATAGATACGTTGAGTAAATATATTACTGATTTTGAGAATAATCTGCATCTTAATTTAGTTTGCGAGAAGGGGAGAAATTGTTCTCTCACACCAGATGGTTTGAGAGTTATGAAAGAATTAGAAAATATTGTCGATATTTGGGAGAGGTTTTGTCGTGAGAAAGGTTGTTGTCAAAAGGTTTGTGGCAAAGTTAGAGTGGGAATAGATCTTAGTATATCTTCTACCATCCCACCAGAAAATGTTATGGATTTTTTTGATAAATATCCAATGCTTGAATTGGAAATCGTCCCTCTTCAAGATGTGGAACAGGATTGCAAAAATTGCGATGTTTGTATCTCAAGGCAGCCAATAGAAAAAACAACGGATTTGGCTTTGATTTACAAGAAAACTTTGTCATGCGGGTATTTTGCCGCACCTCAATATTTGGAAAAATATGGATGCCCTCTTAATCTACAGGATATGAGTGAAAATCATCGATTGGTCAGTCGCGGGAATGTTAAGGTTTATAGTCCTGACTTTCAGCGGATTTTGAAAGAAGCTTCTCAGGTTTGTTTGGTTTCTACCAGTGGCGCCGCCATGCTCAATATGATACGTTTTGGTGCCGGAATAGGATTGTTACCACTGAAGTTTAAAAATGAAGGTTTGGTTTGTTTAAGTAATCTTAAATGCGATACCAAAGTTTTTATCTTTCTTTCGGCCAAACGGAGATTGAAGGATATTCCGAGAGTGCGGGCAACTCTTGATTATTATAAGGATGTTTTGGCTGCTATGTGATTAATAAATATAGTGGTTATATCAACAAAAAAAGACACCTTGAAAGGTGTCTTTTTTTGTTGGTGCGCTAGGCTGGAATGTGAATTTCCATTGACTTTCTGCAAGTTTGTATTATACTTATAATTAATTATATATTATAAGGAGTTTTTGAGATGATTGATAAAAAGGATTTTTCTAAAAATATAAAAGCTTTCGAAGTCTATTCCTATGATGCCATGGATGGGTCTGTCATAAATGGAATTGAGTATATTCATAAAGATGGAACGAAAATTGATATTTCTTTCTTGTCAGAAAAAGGAAAAAAGAATCCATACAGAAGAGCTATAAATATAGAAAAATCAGATGGATATGCAATACGGTTTTTTGCTGATTTGGCTGATGCTCGTGAGTTTCCGGCAGCTTCTGCTGATGATGAAGGCAAAAATATAACTAATGTTGTGAATATTGGGATTACATATAAAACGGTTATAGAAAATTTCAAGAAGAATGAACGTTCCAGAATGCATAACAAAACTACAATAGAAAGTGTTGATTTCAAAAGTGTTAAAGTAAATTACTTATGTGATGGTTCTGATTATGTTGTACGTTCAGACAATAATTCAGATTATGATGTTGCTAAAAAAGAAGCAGTAGAAAAAATGGAATCAATGGAACATCTGCAAAAAATAATTTCTGAAAATATTCCTAAAGTTTTGCCAATTTTTGATCAATACATACCTCAAAAATTAGGGGAATTAAGAGAATATACCCAACAACCAAATAACTCGATTTTAGCAAATATTCATGGTAAAAAAGGAATTTCTTTATAATACAACTATTATATTGCTATTAAATAGGTTTAATTAACGACATATTTGTTGCTGTGTAAGTGTTTAGGGCGCTTTATGGACTGTGCTTCAGGTTGATAACTCTCTTTGCTTTGCATTCCAAGGTTAGTTAATCATTAAAAATCTCCAATTTCAAAGCCTCACAAATCGGACCCAATAAACACTTGTTTAAAAACAAATAATCCGCTTTTGCGGGTGGAAATATCAAAAATGGTAAGGTTTGCAAGAATAGGTACTCCCGCTCCGAACCTCCGGTTCGCTTCCGGTAAGCACACGTTATATCAATAAAAAAAGACACCATGAAAGGTGTCTTTTTTTATTGGTGCGCTAGGCCGGAATCGAACCGGCACGGGATTGCTCCCAACAGATTTTAAGTCTGCAGCGTCTACCTGTTCCGCCACAAGCGCTTTGGTCTTTCTTGTTATACATAGCTTTTATTTTATTTGCAACCCAAAATTTTAAAAATTACTAACTTCTCAAAAATAATCTTGCCCTCTGCTTAAAAATATGCTCTCTATTACCTGTTATAACTTTTTAGGCGTAGAAAATTTGGCGGCAGTTGACAGCGTCACGGCCAGGTTCTCTCCCCTAAAGCAACATAAGGATTGTTTCTATGAAAAGTATTAATCTTTCTTGGCGCACTTTTCTGCTGCCAAATATTCATAATGAAGGTTGGCGGTTCGTCGGTATCTTTGCTGCAATAACTGCGTTATTGGCAATTATCTGGGAACCCTTGGGCTGGATTGGTGTTGTTTTGACCGTGTGGTGTTATTATTTCTTCCGTGACCCGGAGCGCGTTACACCAGATATCAAAAATGTCGTCGTCTCTCCTGCTGACGGTACCGTGCAGATGATTGCTAAAGTGCAGGCTCCGGAAGAACTCGGAATGGGTAAAAAAGAATTTACCAGAGTTAGTATTTTTATGAGCGTTTTTAATGTCCATGTTAACCGTTCTCCGGCTGAGGGGAAAATTACCAAGGCTGTTTATGTCCCCGGTAAATTTCTTAATGCAACTCTTGATAAAGCCAGCAAGGATAATGAACGCCAGCTCTTGGCTATGAAAACTACCAGCGGCAAAGATATTTGCTTTGTGCAAATTGCCGGATTGGTTGCTCGCAGAATCGTTTGTGATGCCACCGTCGGTCAAGAATACAAAGCTGGTGAACGCTTTGGCATGATTCGTTTCGGTTCTCGTTTGGATGTTTATTTGCCGGAAGGTGTTGAACCGCAAGTTGCCTTGGGACAAACCATGGTAGCAGGAGAATCCATCATTGCCCGCTTAGACTCTGATGAAAAACCCCTTAACGGAGTTATCAGATAATGGAAAGAATTAATCAGAAAATTCAGCTCTCTAAACAGAAGCTGAAATCTTTGCCGTTTCGCAAAATTGCTCCAAACATTGTTACTTTGCTTGCTCTTTGTGCCGGCGTAACCTCTATTCGTTATTCTATTCAGGCTGATTGGGCTAAAGCCGTTATCTGCGTCTTTGTTGCCGCTTTCTTCGATCTTTTGGACGGGCGGGTCGCGCGGATGCTCAAAGGCTCTACCAAGTTTGGGGCCGAGCTTGATTCTTTATCCGATTGTATTAGTTTCGGTGTGGCTCCAGCCATTATGATCTATCAGTGGACAATGTTTGATCTTCCTAAGTTCGGATGGTTCTTCTGCCTGCTGCTTTCGGTCGGAATGGCTATGCGCTTGGCTCGCTTTAATACCATGTTGGAAGATGAGCCTCAGCCGGAATATTGGAACCACTTTTTTGTCGGTGTTCCGGCGCCTGCCGCTGCCGCATTGGTGATGATGCCTATCATGATCTCTTTTGATTTTCCGGAGCTTGATTGGCTGGTACATTCTAATACTTTTTGTGCTGTCTTGTTGGTTATCGTGACTTTTCTGATGGTAAGCCGAATTCCAACCTTTTCAACCAAAAAGCTCAAAGTTCCCACTTATTTGATGATGCCTTTGATGCTGATTGTGGCTTTGTTTGCCTCTTTTATCATTACTCAACCGTGGCTCACTTTAGGTATTATGACAGTGCTTTATGCTTTGTCCATTCCTATCGGGGTTATCGTCTTTTGGCATGAAAAAAAGGAATTCTTAAATACTAAATAAATTTAAAGCCTCTCTTATGAGAGGCTTTTTTTAACTCTTGAGGTAAATCTGTTCCAATTCTTTTATCTTATCTCTGTATACCATGGCGGTTTCAAATTCAAGATTGGCCGCCGCATCTTGCATTTTCTTCTTATATTCACGCAAGGTCTTGTCTATATCTTTTATCTTCTCAACTTCTTCCGGTTTTGATTCAACATAGTCCTTGGCCGTCATTTCGCTCAGAGAGTCTGAAATCTTTTTCTTAATTGTTTGTGGTGTAATTTCATTTGCCAAATTGTATTCCAGCTGCTTTTTACGGCGGCGGTTGGTCTCATCCAATGCTCCTTGCAGTGAGCGAGTCATATTGTCCGCATACAAAATCACCCTTCCTTCGGCATTTCTGGCCGCACGGCCGATGGTTTGGATGAGTGATCTTTCTGAGCGCAGAAAGCCTTCTTTATCTGCATCTAAAATGGCTACCAGTGAACATTCCGGAATATCTAACCCCTCTCTTAGCAAGTTGATGCCCACCAAAACATCAAAAACACCAAGCCTTAAATCTCTGATAATCTCTATACGCTCTAATGTGTCGATATCTGAGTGCAAATATCTTACCTTAATTCCGTTGTCACCCAAATACTCTGTCAAATCCTCGGCCATTTTTTTGGTCAACGTCGTGACCAAAACTCTTTCTCCTTTGGCGGCAACTTTTCGGCACTCATTCATTAAGTCATCTATCTGATTTTCTACCGGGCGAATAATGCACAAGGGATCTGTCAGTCCGGTCGGGCGAATAACCTGCTCGGTGAACACACCCTTGCTTTGTTCTAACTCCCAATCTCCGGGGGTGGCTGAAACAAAAATGGTTTGCCCACGCATTTTATCCCATTCATCAAACTTCAACGGTCGGTTATCTACGCAAGAGGGCAGGCGGAAGCCATATTGTGCTAAAGTCGATTTTCGATTGAAGTCGCCTCTGAACATACCGCCGATTTGCGGAACCGAAACATGACTCTCATCAATAAAAATTAAAGCATCCGGTGGCAAATATTCAAATAATGTCGGTGGCGGGTCTCCGGCTTTGCGCCCGGTCAGATAGCGAGAATAATTTTCTATTCCCTTGCAGTGGCCGGTGGCTTCCAGCATCTCAAGATCAAAGCGGGTTCTTTGTTCTATCCTTTGTGCTTCCAGTAATTTATTTTCATCTTGAAAGATTTTTATCTGCTCGGCTAATTCTTTTTTTATTCCCTGAATGGCTTGCGAAACCGCCGGACGGGGGGTTACGTAATGGTTGGCCGGATATATGGTGATTTCTTTTAAATCCGCAGTTCTTTTGCTGGTTAGAGAATCAAACTCGTATATGCTATCTATCTCATCTCCGAAGAAGGAGATTCTCCAGGCTCTGTCCTCATAGTGTGCCGGAAAAATATCTAACACGTCTCCTTGTACTCTGAATGTTGATCGGACAAAGTTTTGCTGATTTCTTTCATATTGCAATTCTGCTAAGCGTGTATAAATCTCTTTTATGCTTATCTCTTGTCCGGTTTGAAGATGTAAGGTCATTGCCGCATAAGATTCAACATCTCCCAAACCGTAAATACAAGAAACCGAGGCTACAATAATTACATCTCTGTTTTCTAAAATATTCCTTGTTGCTGCATTGCGCATGCGGTCTATCTGCTCGTTTTGAGCCGAATCTTTTTCTATATATGTGTCTGTTTTGGGAACGTATGCTTCCGGCTGATAATAATCGTAGTAAGAAACAAAATATTCAACATGATTATGCGGGAAAAATTCTTTCATCTCGCTGTATAATTGTGCTGCCAAAATCTTATTGGGCGCCATTATCAGAGCCGGGCGATTACATTGTTCTATCACCTTGGCCATAGTATAAGTCTTACCGCTTCCGGTTACGCCAAGAAGAACCTGATTCCTTGCTCCGTTCTTTATTCCTTCTACTAACTCTTTTATGGCCTGAGGTTGATCTCCTGCAGGGGAAAAGGGGCTTTCAATCTGAAATATGCCGCTCATCTTATTCTACATTATTGTCTTGAAGTGATTCTTCATAAAATTTTGCATTATCTGTAAATGTTTCTACGTCATTGACTATAGAATCGATTTGATTAATGTCAATCTTATCTTTTTCCAGTTGGTTGGTTAAGATATTAAAAATACTGTGATATTCCGTATTGGCAAAATAAGGTAAAAATTTATTGCGTAACCTTACTAATACGGTTTCTTTACCTGCTTTTTTTAGGGTCGTTGCCCAGTCTAAAATGTAGTTTACTTGTTCAACTGAGAGCGGATGCCCTTCTTGGGGTTCTTCTATCAAATATTTTACCGTATCTGCGGCTTCTGCCCAGCGACCGGCTTGCCAATAAAGTTGGAATTTATGAATAAGTGCATTCTTGCTGTAATCATTAGCTAATAGTGCAAGGGCAGCATCTGTTTGACCAAGTTGTGCCAGTGCTCTTGAGCGAATTACTCTGCGAGGACCTGTCGTTGCTAAAGAAAGACCCTCCGCTTGGGTTCTGTCTAGTATCTCTAGGGCCTGATTTGGAGATTCTTGGAATAAGTCTATTATCGCTAATCTGGCACCAATACGGGCTTTGTTCTCTATTGATAAATCCGGTGCTTCTAATAACTCGTTTAATAAATCTGATGCCCGCGCAAGGAGGTCTACGGCTACCAATCTATCTGCCAGACGTTGCATAATTGCATTCTTTTTTGAACTCATATCTGCCAACCATTGGAAATCCTTATATAGCGCCAACGCTTTAACCGGAGAGAGTTTGCTGTCTGCTTGGTTGCTTAAGAAAATTCCCTCAAATACTCTGACCATTCGATTGGCTATTCTTTGTTTCTCTTTTGTGTCTTGAACAAAGTTTCCGGCATCATTTAAAACCCTAAGTGCATTGTAATAGTCAAAATCTTTAAGGTATAGTTCTGATAAAGAATTTAAAACTTTCAGCTTAAATTCTTTTTCTCCCCAAGCAAATTTTAGCATCTCAAGTTCTTTTATAACTTCTTTTAGAGGGCTAACTCCTATACTTTGACTTAAAATTGCATTGTCATAACGAGATAATGCTGAGTATTTGCTGGATTGGCTGTTTATTAAAGTTCTATATTCTTTTATTGCATTGCGTGGATATCCCTGAAGTTCTAATTTCTTTGCTGACAGATAGTTTATTTCCGGTGTTAAGTTCCTTAATCTGTCCGGAACCGAACGTAAAATGTCTATGAAACTTTGAGTCGATAAATCATCTCCCGTATATAAGGAATTTTGAGCCGCAACCAATGCTATCTGATCTTTTATGGCCTGAGGATAGTCTCTTATCAGTGAAATCAGCGAAAAAATTATTGCATTGTTATTTTCATTAAATTCATATGCACTTTGGGATAGCGTACGCCAGAAAATACCTTCATTTAATTTCGGGAGATTGCCGTATCCAAAATCTTTTACAGCTTCTTCATAGCGACGTGCTAAAAAATTAGCTATGCCGCTTAGAGCATGAAAACTGTCGGTTTGTGATTCCGGTAAGCCCGCCTTTTTTATTTGATTTAATATGTATAATGCATTCGTGCCCAAACCATAATATACATAATATCTGGCTAATTCTATCCGTAATTGATTCTTTTGTGCCATCGGGGCTTCTATTATTTGCTTCTTTAGCGAATCTACGGCATCTACAAATTTCATATCCAGTTGTTTTTGCGGAATTTGTAGGTTAAATGCCGGGGTGGTTAATTGTTCATCTTTTAGCATTTGTTGACGCTTTAGCGCATCTAAGTCTCCCGTAATATTCAAACTGCGCCCTTGAGCTCGTAGGGTTAAACCTGAATTGCTGCGCGCTAAGATTATGTCCGGAGCATTTATGACAAAGGCTAACCCTTGAAGCGTGTCTAAAATATCAAATTCCGGGTAGTGATAGAAAGATTTGGTTCCTAAATGTGGTTGGGATGACGGGGCTACACTTATGATATCTCCAATTTCCGGATCTATTATAGAAATTACATTTCCGGCATACTCCGTCGGAATGTATAAATATGGCTGCTTTAGGCTGTCATATTGCGTAAAAATGGTTAACTCTTTAAATGGATGTTGGGGAAGATTGTCCGTATATAAATCTAAAATCCAAAGTAATCCTTCTTTTCTAACGGAGAATTTTACTCCTTTGCCAGGTGTTACTTGAACTAAGCTTCCTAAAGGATGTGGAAATTGAACAATGTTTTCCGCCAGCTCTCCCGCCGTCTTTTTTAGGCCTTCTATGTTTATTTGTTGCGGATGATCAAATATTAACCATAATTTACCGTTACGTTCAAAGGCTGCTAAGTTAACCGGTGTGTTCCAAGCAAAGCTTAAACTCGCTATCCTTTTCTTGGGGGCTTGTGATGGAGAGGCTAAAAAAGATGTGGCTTTGGTGTTTTTTATACTTTCTACTACTATTGGCTTGGTATTTGCTGCCAAGGGAATGTCTGATGCTTGTAAAAAATCTATTATTGCCGTTTGAAAAAACAGCAATGATATTAAAAATTTTTTTATGTGCCTTTTCTTTTTTACCAAAATCGATATTCCAAACTAAATGTTATTGCCTAGTAACTCTGCTGTTACGGCTTGTGCTTTTTGCGAATCCATTTGTGATAAAATTGCCGATGAACTTGAGGGCTTCATCCCTTTTAATAAGGCAACAGTTATAGCCATATCCAAGTTGTTAAAAATCCGTGCCGCATCTTTCGGTTTCATGGATGTATACATCTTGACCATGGCATTTAAGTTTTCTTGTTCTTGTTCTGAATAGGCCGTTATTAACTTTTGTAATCTGTCTTCATAGTCTTTTAGTTGTCTAAGCTTCTTATTTATTTCTTCTTCCGTAACTTTGAGCTGAATAGCTCGCTTGTCTATTTCTTGCGACCTTAAGTCTAATGCCTCTCGACGTTCGGCTAATTCTTGTAAAATCATAATCTCTGATTGGGTAAATACGGTATTTTCCGGAGAACCTTCTTGGGAGGCTGTTTCCGGAGAGCCTCCTTGCAATATTTTTGAAAGCGCCGCGGTCTCTTGGTTAAGTTTTTCTTCTGCCAAAGCTTGCGCCGTCGTTATGCTAATCTTGTTTTTTATTTGGTGATTATATAAATCAAACACATTATTAACTTTGATGCTTAATGTTAGTACGGCAACAAAAATAAATAAAGGAAGAATGTGTATCTTGTTTTTTTGGCTTTTTATCATGTGAGTTCCTTATTTTATTGAGCGCAGCGCTTTTAACAACTCTAATTCTGCTTCCGAACGGGCTGCTTCTATTTCTTCATCCTCTTTTTGGGGTTTGAGATCTTCCGGTTTGATGTTGCGACTGCTGCTGATTACATTTTCTAAACGATCCGCTAAGTTATCAGCTCTTTCATTTATGAACAATAGGTCGTCTTTTAATTCTTTGGCGCTGTCTACAACTTCTTTTAGACCTTCTGAAGAGTGTTCCGTAACCGATTTTAATTTAGGTATGCTGTTTTCTGCTTTAAATGTGGCTTCATTTAAGGCATTAACCAGTTGTGCTAAACTTTTTTGATTCTGACGTAACTCTTTTAAATTATTATTCAAACGATAGGCACAAACAATTGTCGGAATTAAAAGGGCTATGATGATAATGTTGATTATTAATTCTAAATTAGCCATCTTTTTCTGCCTTTCCTTCAACTCTTATCACTATGTGGTTTTCTTTTCTTCCCATGGCTCCTTTAAATAACGGAACATCTCCGCAAACAACATTTACTTGTTCTGTTGGGGGAATGTCTAATGGTAAGAATGATCCCTTTTCCCAAGCCGAAATTTCTGCCAATTTAATATCTTTTTCTTTTAATACCGCTTTTACCTCAACTTCGGTATCCCAAAGCTGATTCATTAAGTGATTCTCCCATATGGTGTCTCGGCCAAAGCGCTCTCCCATGAACATTTGCAGCAGAAGTTCTCTTACCGGCTCTAATGTGGCATAGGGAATCATTAAGTCTATTTTGCCTCCGCGGTCTTCCATATCTATTCTTAAGTGGGCCACAATTACTGCGTTTGACATTCTTGAAATTGCTGCAAAACGGGGATTGGTCTCTAACCGGTCAAAGGCAAAAGATACTGATGTTATCGGGTCAAATGCTGTCGATAAATCACTTAAGATCAGCTGAATCATATCTTTTACTATATTGAGCTCTATTGTTGTATAGGGACGACCCTCTATCCTCATTGCTGCTGTGCCGCGGCGGCCGCCAAGCAAAACATCTACCATCGAATAAACAAGCGAACTGTCTAAAGACATAAGTCCGTAATTGTCCCATTCTTCGGCCTTGAAAACATTTAGCAAAGTTGGTAATGTCAGCGAATCGATGTATTCTCCAAAACGCATGGACTCTATGCTATCTAAAGAAACTTCAACGTTGTCTTGGGTGAAGTTTCTTAGCGATGTCGCCATCAGACGAATAAGACGATCAAAAACAATTTCCAACATCGGTAGGCGCTCATATGAAACCATGCTCGAATTCAAAATGGCTCTCACTCCGGTTGCTTGTTGCGGATATTCTCCTTCCGCTTCTTTACCATAGCCTAAAAGGCTGTCTATTTCATCTTGATTTAGTATTTTAGAATCGGGTGTAACTGAAATATCAGCACTCTCTTTTATCTCTATGCTGTCTGCCCAATCTTTATTTGTTTCTGATGTCTTGTTTTCTTCTGCCACCATATTTTCCTTCTTAGTCGCTTGCGGTTTCTACTTTTACTGATTGAATGTTAAGGTTGTTTATTTTTATTGGGGCGGTTGCCAGGTTTAGACGATATAATAATTCTTCTTTTAACCAATATAAACCTGCAGATCCTTCAATTTCTCTCGGGGTTAGCTCTATGATATGAGTCAAAATCACGTCATTAATCTTCGGCGTGAGGGCCTCTATCGTTTTTACATCTTCTACACTCGAGAGTTCTATGTTAAGTTTTATGTGCAAAAATTGCTTGTCAGAACCTTCTCCATGTAAGTTGGCCGTGAATTCCGGTAAGTCGTAAAAAACTGTAATACCCTCTTCTCCTTCTTGGGCTCCGCTTCTTTTTACAATACTATATGTATTGGGGGTTGAACGATAGTCTTGATTAAAGGCATAATAAAAACCTACCGAGAGCCCAATCACAATCACTACCGGCAAAAGAAGTATCAGAAGTTTCTTGCGGTTTAACGGTCTTGTTTGTGAGAGTTCCTCATCATTATCTATTTCTTCTTCCTGGTCGAGCATATATCCTCCGGAGTGTAATCGCTTCCAGTTTTTATTTATTCTATAACATTAAAATTTATAATTAAACGTAAATTTCTTAGTTATACAATGCTTGGAATACCTTTTTATTTTTTATGCTCGGGATTTGTTGCTTTTTTGTGAATTTTTATAATTTTTGTATGGATTTAATAGATTTGAAACCTTTTGTATGGTAAAATTTTATATGTGTGAAGCAATTATAACGGAGTGCTTATGTATATTTGGGTGATATTAGCCACATTTTTGGCGATATTGGCATCTTATACGCTATCTGTTAGGCCGGATATGCGCGAATTATCTGTGGCCAGAGTGGCTGAAGCCGCTTTGGGGCGTTTGGTCGTTCAACATGAGGCTGCTCTTAATTATGTCAAATATCATAAGTATCCTTATTCTACAAACAGAGATCATGTCGATTATGCTCCCGGAGTTGTCGGGGATGCTGATCTGTTGGCAGAAATGCCTTATGGTTATAATTTGGATGGGCAATATACAAGTAAAATATTTTGTATGGATCAGAATATGACGGTTGCCTATGAATACTCCGGAGCAGATAATCCTTGTGATGTCACCGATAATCGAAAAATGGTGGTTACTTATGGTCCTATCCCTACAAGGTGGATGAGTTTGTCCTCAGAAATGGAAAGACCTAATACAGATTTTTTAAATGCTCTTTGGAATATGGTGAGTTCAGGAGAAAATTTTGGTTATATGATCCCTGCTTTGGCTTCTGATGTCCATACCAGTTCTCAAAATCCTTCCGCTTCAGATGTTCAATTGGCTACAAGAGCCGGAGCTGAAAAAATATTTGTTCCAAGAGCGGTGCTTGAGGATACAGATTTTAAAAGTGTGTGTAATTTAGAGGAAAATTTTGTTTGCTTGGTTTATATGAGCGGCATTTAACAAAATTTAAGGAGATATCTTATGAAGAATAGTTGGAAATTTTTATCTCAGAAAGGTAGCATGATGGTGGAAGCCTTAGCTATGCTGGGATTAATTACTATGGTGACTCCGGTTTTGTATAAAAAAGCTGCCGAACGTACAACTGAACTCCAGGATATTAATACCGCAACTCAAATGCGTACTCTTTCTAAAGCCTTGGATGATTATATCGGTGATAACTACAATGATTTGGCTGATGGCCCAGAGGGAGAAACAGAAATCGATAAGGCTGATATTGAGCCTTATTTACCTTATAATTTTAATTTAGATGCTTCTAAATTGTTTGATGATTTTCAATTCGCTATTCGTAATGAAATAATTAATGCCGGAACGGAAAAAGAACATTCCGCTATTACCGGTGTCGTATTGGCTAAAGCTGCTGATGAAATTCCAATGCTGAGAGCTTCTAAAATTGCCTCAATGGTCGGAGCTAACGGCGGCGTGGTTCGTTCCAAAGAAATCCAAGGCGTGCAAGGTGCTTGGGGGGCTCCGGTTAGCGATTTCTTTGCTTCCGATGATGTGGTTGATGGAAGCCTTGCTACTTCTTCTGTCCATGCCGTAACGGCTTCCGGTGGCGGTGGCGGCGGCGCTGATGCTAAACATGTGTTGTATCGAGATACCAGTAAAGGTGATTTGATGTACAATACTATGGAAACAACTCTTTATATGGGTGGTGAAAATTTAGAGGATGTTAGCAAGATTGTTGCATCTTCCGAGGCCGGAAGAGATGGAACCGAGGCTGGGGCCGTTACTATTGATGGAAAACTTATATCAACCGGAGATCTTGATGTCGGTGGAGGCGCTTCTATTACCGGTGATTTAACGGCTCAATCTGCCACAATAAGCGGTAGTCTTACTGCCGGAGGGACAACCGTGGCCTCCCTTATATCTAACGGAACAGCTAATATTGCAGGACTTTTGACTGCTGGTGCCGGGGTAGATGTTACTTCCGGCGGCGTTTCTGTTAAAGAGGGCGATGTGTCAATTGATGCCGGAAAGTTGACCGCTAAAGGAGGCGCAATCATTTCCGGAAGTAGCGGTGAAAATGATGCGGCAAATTCAGAATACTCTTTGGTTTCTGAAGGTAATTTATTGGTAAAAAATAATGCTCATGTTATCGGGGATATGAAAATAGATGCAAAATTAATTGCTGATAATTTGTATGGTGAGAATGAACTCGGTGGCGGTAATACCGGTAGCGGCTATAATTTTGTGGCAACGCCGACAGATGTTACTATTGCGGGTAATAATTTAATGGTTGGAGATAGTATCGATCCCAGATTATATACAACAGATACTTCCGTACAAGCCGGTGTCGGAACTACTCAAATGTTGCTTGAAGCAGGAACTGCATCTTTGGAAGCTTCCGGAAGTAGTGTATGGGTAAATGATTCAGGAAATGCCGCGTTACAAGGAACCGGACAAGTTGAAGTCAGAGTTGTGGATGAAGATGATAATAATCCTACTTATTTAAGTATGGATAAAAATGGAGCCATCTTACACGGTGATACTGTTACGGCCAGAACCGCAAATACAAAATTAGAAATGTCTAATGGGAATGTTCAGCTCGGACTTATTTCTACGACAACCGCCGAAGATGGAACTTCTGTGAGCAATTATAGCTCTAATCTTCTGTTAGCTAGTGATGGGGCTGTTTTAGCCGGAACCGGCGGTGGCGTTTTGCAACCTCAGATTTCTTTAACAAGCGGAGATGTCGAGATTCAGGGAAATGCCTTTTCCGTTAATACCGATAATCTTCAAATTGATGAAGATAATATTGTGTTAGATGAAAATGCTGAAATTCCTGAAAATGAAGATAGTAGTAATTATGCTAATCGTTCTTCCGGTATTAGAATTAATCGAGGCGGAATTATTCAGTTGCCGGCAGCAGCTCATTCTAGTAAAACTGATCTTTCTTATAATGCCGGAAAGCAAAATGTACCTGGTTATATTAAATTGGATAGGGTTTTAGCTAATCAGGCTTTTCCAGAGGAGCTAGGAAGCGGCGATTATTCTTTGTATGTAAAAGGAGATGGGGGTAAGGCAGATCATTCTTATGATGCTTATCAGGTAAATCCTGCTTATACTTCCGTGATGCATGATATTAAGCTGACAACCCGCGGTGGAGCCAGATTGAGTGATATTTTACCGGATTTTATCAACAAGGGTATATATGTCTTGGATAATACTTATCAAGAAGAAACAGGTAAAACGTCTTGGGAAAATTATACTGTTTCTGTTGGTTCTCAAGTTACTGTCGATGGGGCTCCGTCAGATTGCACTTCTTCTAATTGTATTGCAACGCCGTGGCTTGGTTTTGTGCCAACACCTCAATGTCCTCCAGGATATTCTAAGGTTATAACCATTAGTCCTATTCGCTGGAAAATGGCTGAAGCTTATTATATCCCCGGAAGTAAACCAACGGCCGGTGATGTGGCTGATAAATTCAGAGCTTATTTTATGCCGCCCACCGATCCGACTACGGCTCATTTTGAATTGGACGAGGCGGATGGATCTTCGGGGGCTCATACTCATGCTTTGAAAGAAAATTCAGGCTTTCCGTTAACGTTCCAGACCAATACCTG
>CALXVW010000121.1 GCA_944392185.1 uncultured Alphaproteobacteria bacterium | reverse complement strand
TCGGTCACTTGTTTTCTAATTTCGTTTCGCTTGCTCACGCTTCACTCACTCAATCAAGAAAACTTACGCCTCTTGTGGTAAAATCAACCGGAGCAGCGGTTGATTTTATCCTCGAGCTCCCCGCCTTTTTTCTTAAAAGGCGGTTTCTTTTTTTCAAGAAATTTAGGAGTTGAAACGATGAAAAATTTTTCTTCCATATTGCGAAATCAAATCGCCTCTCAGCTTAGGCAATTGAGGTTTGATAAAAATTTATCTATCAGCAACATTGCCTGCGACTGTGATTTGTCCGTTGCCAATATTGATGCCATTGAGCGTGGAGAAGCTCTCTCTTTTAAGAAATATCTCTGCCTCATCAGATACTATCGCAAAAAAATCCATATCCAACTGATAGACTAAAACTAAAGCCTCGTTTTTACGAGGCTTTTTTTACTTCATCAAAAAATTATCTGCCCCTTAATACAATATTAGAAAATTGATGATTATATTAATGCTAAATGTTCAACAACTAAGGGAAGTTTTTGATGCACGGAGCTGAATTGTTAGATGTTCCTCAAATGGTGTGGGGAATGGACGCTAAGGTTGTGGCAGCCGCCATTGTTATTATCGCCTATGCAATTTTATTTACAGAAAAACTTAACCGCGCCGTCGTTGCTTTGCTCGGTGCCTCTGTTATGATTTTTGCGGGTATCCTAACCCAAGCTCAGGCTTTTATGGGGATAGATTTTAACACCCTGGCCTTGCTGATTGGGATGATGATGATTGTCGGTATTTGTGAAAAAACCGGAATCTTCCAATATGTGGCAATTTGGTCTGCAAAAAAAGTACATGCCAACCCCAGAGGAATCCTCTTGGTTTTGGCCGTTGTGACCGCATTTTTCTCTGCCTTTCTTGATAATGTTACAACCGTCTTGCTGATTGTGCCGGTTACATTCCAAATCACAAAAAAGCTCGGAGTGCCTACCTACCCTTATCTCTTGGTTGAAATATTTGCTTCTAACATTGGCGGAACCGCCACCCTCATCGGTGACCCGCCAAACATTCTCATCGGCTCTGCTCTCAACCTCTCTTTCATGGACTTTATGAAAGAGCTTACTCCGATTGTTATTCTCTGCATGCTTGTGCTTACCGTTATTTTTGACTTTTTCTTCGGCCGCAGATTGGTCTCCACTGCTCAACGCCGCAACAAAATCATGCTCTTGCAAGAAAGAGAAACAATTAAGGACCCAAGCTTGCTGATTAAATCTCTTTCGGTTCTTTTCCTGGTTATTATCGGCTTTATCAGCGCCGAACATTTCCATATTGCCAACGGCACGATTGCCATGGCCGGCGGAGCAACGCTTTTGTTGCTCTATACCTTGGGTGCCAAACATGATGAGCGTGACCATAAAGTTGAGCAGATTTTCGCCATTGTTGACTGGACAACCATATTCTTCTTTGCCGGTTTATTTGTCATTGTCTATGGGCTTGAAGTCACCGGCGTTCTTGCTATGCTCGGGCATAAATTTATTGAGCTAACCGAGGGCTCCGTCAGCAAGGCCAGTTTGCTCATCATCTGGGTTTCAGCCATTGTTTCCGGTGCGATTGACAACATCCCCTTTGTGGCAACCATGATACCGATGCTTAAATCCATGGAAGCTTCCCTCGGCGGGCGCGAGGCCATGATGCCGGTATGGTGGGCCCTTTCTCTCGGTGCTTGTTTTGGCGGCAACGCAACCCTTATCGGCGCCTCTGCCAATGTAATTGTTGCCGGAATGGCCGCAAGACAAGGACAGCCAATCTCTTTCTTGGGATTTATGAAATGGTCGGTTCCCATAACTCTACTGACCGTTGCTCTGGCAACCGTTTATATCTATATCCAATATTTTATTGCATAAAACGAGATCGTTTATCAACCGTTTGTATGTGCAAAGATATTTTTGTTTACTAATAGATTAGATGCTATATAATCACCTTTTAATGTTATGGAGGTGATTTTTATGAATATCTACCAAAATCTGGAAAATTGCTTAAACTTACAGAATGAATTAACGCCTGCTTTTAAAAATTATAAAAACGCTATTGTCTTCGCTTCTGATGATAATTTTGCCGACTATTTGGGAATCGCTATTGCTTCCTTAATCGCTAATGCAAATCCAAAGAAATTTTATGACATTATTATTTTTGATGGCGGCATTTCAAAATGTAAGCTTTATTTGATTTTCTCTTTAGCCTTCGGACATGATAATGTCAGCATTCGGTTCTTTGACATAAAAAATTATGTAAAAAAATGGGAAAAAAATTTTTATCATCGCGGACATATTTCCGTGGCTATGTATTATCGAATATTTATCCCTGAAATTTGCCATAATTTTCAACAAATTTTATATTTGGATTGTGATTTGCTCGTAAATACTGATATTGCTGAACTACTCAATGTCGATTTGAAAAATTATTATGTTGCTGCTGCCGTCGATCTTTATAATCCAACTTCTTTGCGTGAACATAATCAATATCTTCAAGATATATCTCTTTATCTTTCTGCCGAAAATTATTTTAACAGCGGCGTCTTGTTATTTTCTATAAAAAACTGTGCAAAAATAGATTGTATCGGCAAATCCATTGATATGCTTACAAAATATCAAAAACTCAAATTTCCGGACCAAGATATTTTAAACGTTATTTTCAAAGGTAGGGTCTTTTATTTATCTCCTGATTGGAATTTTCGTTGGGATGAATTGAAATATTTAAATGATTATAATTTAAAATCAGATCTTCCAAAAATTATTCACTATGTAGGAAGCGAAAAACCTTGGATGCTCGCGCAAAAACCCTTAAATGAATTCTTTTGGAAATATGCCAGAAACACACCGTTTTATGAGAAATTGTTGTTTAAAAATATCCATTTGCTTACAGAAGCAACTCTTTTTAGAATTTTTGTTTATGGCTTATGCCGGTGGTGTACTTGCGGAAAATTACGTAGCAAATTTAGAAAAAAACAACGCAAACTCATTGCCGCCAGAAAACGCTTACAACAATTTTGTTCTTTCTGATTTCTTATTTTAAATTGAGGAATTGCTGCCGCCTAACCCGCCAAAGGGATTGTATTGACCTACTCCGCCAAAGTATTTGCGGAAGAATCCAGGCTCTTGACCGGGAGCTTCAGTTTCATCTGAACTGATTTTAACCTGCTCTCCATCTTCTTTACCAAGACGACTCAAAGAAATAACCTCGCCTTCATCATTAAAACGGATGGTGAGTACATCGCGGTTGACCTCTTCGGGTGCAAAAAAGGCAACTCTTTTGATATCTGAGGACATATATATCCAAGTGTTTCTATCAAATGACACAACCGTTGAAGGGGCTCCCAACACCTGCAAAACTTTGCTTTGGCTGTCACCTTCGGAAATCTCCGCTATCCGCTCCTCGCTTGGCATATTG
>CALXVW010000120.1 GCA_944392185.1 uncultured Alphaproteobacteria bacterium | reverse complement strand
CAAACTCTTTTTCGCGCATAACTTTGGTAATCCCCTTGAGCGGGTCAAACTGTCTGTTTTCCTGCATGATGGTGCCACCGTTTTCACAAGTTTCTACTTGACGACGCGCTTCATATTCAATCGCCTGCATCACAAACTTAACGGAGTTAACGTTTTTCATCTCGTTTCGGGTTCTAAATTCGGTCTCTCCGAGCTTGCGCACCGATACATTGACATCACAACGCATAGAACCTTCATCCATATTTCCGTCGCAAGTTCCCAGATAGCGGACAATTGAGCGCAGCTTGCGCAAAAACGCTCCGGCTTCTTCCGGTGAGCGAAAATCAGGCTTGGTCACAATCTCCATCAACCCCACACCGGCACGGTTAAGATCAATAAAACTCTTGGTCGGAGAAATATCATGAATAGATTTTCCGGCATCTTGCTCAATATGGATTCGTTCGATTCCGATATTTTTAGAGCTCCCGTCTTCCAAATCTATTTTTACAAATCCTTCACCAACCAGAGGATATTGGAACTGCGTAATCTGATATCCTTGCGGTAAATCAGCATAAAAATAGTTCTTACGAGAAAATTCGGAATATTTGTTGATTTTGGCATTAAGCCCCAACCCGGTCTTAATCGCCTGTCTGACACATTCTTTATTGAGCACCGGCAACATCCCGGGCATCCCGGCATCAATAAAAGAAACATTTTCGTTCACATCAGAACCATAGTGAGTAGAAGCTCCTGAAAATATCTTGGATTTGGAAATAATCTGGCAGTGAATTTCAAGCCCGCAAATAATTTCCCAATCACCGGTTTTGCCGTTGATAATCATACCGCTCATCTTATTTCACTCCCTTAAAATTCACATCTTTTTCCAAACAATAGGCCGCTTTGAAAATACTTTCCTCATCAAAAGCCTTGCCCACCAACTGCATACCCAAAGGCAGCCCTTGTTGATTGAGCCCGATAGGCAAACTCATAGCCGGCAACCCCGCCAAAGAGACAGATACCGTGAAGATATCATTGAGCCACATGGTAATCGGGTTTTCCTGCATGGACTTATCCCCGATCGGAAAAGCGGCAGTAGGAGCTGTCGGCGTCAAAATCAAATCGCATTTCTCAAAGGCTTTGACAAAGTCATCGCGAATAAGACGACGAACTTTCTGCGCTTTCAAGTAATAAGCGTCATAGTAACCGGCCGAAAGGACATAAGTTCCAATCATAATCCGGCGCTTAACCTCTTTACCAAACCCAGCAGAACGAGAGTTGATATACATATCATCCAAGTGTTTGCCATCCACACGGTTTCCATAACGCAAACCGTCATAACGCGCCAAGTTGGAAGAAGCTTCTGCCGGCGCAATAATATAATAAGTCGCCAAAGCATATTTGGTATGCGGCAAAGAAACCTCGACCACCTCAGCACCGCGTGCTCTCAACATCTCAGCCGCCTTATCCCAATAAGCGGCCACCTCTTTATCCAAACCATCCACCCGATATTCTTTTGGAATGCCGATACGCATTCCTTTGATATCAAGTCCCAAAAATTTCTCAAAATCAGGCACTTCTTGTTTGGCGGAAGTAGAATCTTTGGCATCATAACCGGCCATATTTTTGAGCATAATGGCGCAATCTCTGACATCTTTGGCAATCGGTCCGGCCTGGTCAAGAGAAGATGCAAAAGCAATAATCCCCCATCTTGAGCAACGCCCGTAAGTCGGCTTAATTCCGGTCACGCCGCAATAAGCTGAAGGCTGGCGGATAGAGCCGCCGGTATCGGTTCCGGTTGCTGCCGCACACATATTGGCAGCCACCGCTGCGGCAGACCCGCCTGAGGAGCCGCCGGCCACCAACGGAACATCCCTGCTCCAGGGGTTCACAACCGGCCCAAAGGCAGAAGTCTCATTACTGCCGCCCATGGCAAACTCATCCAAATTGAGCTTGCCCAAGAAATTAGCTCCCGCCGCCAACAAATGAGATGTAACCGTTGATTCATAAGGAGGCACAAAACCTTTCAAAATATTAGAACAAGCCGTTGTGGCAATTCCTTTGGTGCAAAAAAGATCTTTAATGCCGAGAGGGATACCTTCCAAATCTCTGCCCTCGCCGCGATTGATTTTATCTTGGCTGGCTTTAGCTTGCTCAAGAGCCTGCTCGGTTGTTTCGCAAACATAAGCATTAAACTTACGGTTTTCATTCATTTTGGCCGCATAAGCTTCCACCAATTCGGGAGCGCTGAATTCTTTTTTCTTTAGGCCTTCTCTGGCTTTGGCAATCGTCAGTTTTGTTAAATCAGTCATATATTTTCTCCCTCCAACCTTATTCAACCACTTTCGGGACGGCAAAATAGCCATATTCTTTCATGGGAGCATTAGCCAAAATCTTTTCAGGCATATTACCATCAGTCACTTCATCTTCACGCATTTGCAAATAATTCTCATTAACGGAGACAAGCGGCGCCACATTTTGAGTATCCACCTCTTGCAGTTGATCAACCCAACCGAGAATTTTATTAAATTCATCTTCCGTTGCCTGAATTTTATCATCCTCTATCTTAAGACGAGACAAAAAGGCGATTCTTCTGACAGTTTCGGTATCTATAGCCATTTATTTATTCCTTACATATTAAATATCATTGGAGGCATAATTGCATCATATTTGAAGTGTTTTAGCACAGTTAAAGATCTGATATCAAGCCCTAATTTTTGAGCGGTTGCTTTCACAGAAACAACGGGAGCAGAACCAAGAAGTTCACTGATTTTTTCCTGCAAAGTTTTAGGTTTTGGGTAAGTAAGCAAAACAATTGGTTCTGCAGATTCAATTCCGGCTTTATTTCTAAGCGCACCCAAAGCCGCATCCATTCCGCCGACTTCATCAACCAAACCAAGTTCTGCGGCATCTTGCCCCAAAAAGACTCTGCCTCTGGCCAATTTATCCAACTTATTAAGAGGGATATTTCTGGCCTCTGAAACTTTTAAAGTAAAATCTTCATATATACGGTCTAATGATTTGTTAAAAGCTAATTTTTGTGTTTTGTTAAATTTAAAATTAGGACTCAAGATACCGGCATTTTCAGAAGGATCAAAAGCCTCCCAATTTACATCTAGCTTCTTCCATAAATCTTCCAAAACAAACTTTCCGCCCAACACGCCGATAGATCCGGTCATTGTTGCCGGATCCGCAAAAATCTTATCTCCGGCCAAGGCAATCATATATCCGCCCGATGCCGCATAATCTCCCATTGAGACCAAAACAGGAATATTATTTTCTTTTTTCAAGCTGTTAAGAGCGTTCCAAATTTCAGCCGATGCGCCATAGCTACCGCCCGGAGAATTAATTCGCACCAGCACACCTTTGATATCTTTATCTTTTTTAATTTCATCAATCTGTTCCAACACCAGCCTTGAATTGATTTCAGCCCCTTCTAAAGGAGGCACGCCCGGCATATCGGAAATCATTCCTTCCATAAAAATAACCGCCAATTTTTTTCCTTTGGTATTAGGATATAAGTTTGCTGCATATTCCTCCACAGAGATTACCTCTGCCTCAAATTTCTGAGCAATGCCATTTAACCAATCACTCTCATAAGCAATTTCATCAATTAGACCGACAGTTTTGGCATATTCGGCAGAAAACGGTGCTTTATCGATAACGCCCAATAAATCTTCCTTGGTCGGCTCGCTAAATCTTGATTTTAATAAATCCTGCACCACCATAACATTTAATCTGGCAAGCAAATCATTCATATCCGCTTTAAAGATTGGAGAACCTTGCCTATCCGTAAAAGTTGCCATTGCGTTTTTATGTTCATAACGAGAATAAAATTCAGGAGTTATACCGACTTTATCCAAAGCAGCTCTGATAAACGGCACCTCTGCACTGATACCGGTCAACCCTACGTCAGAATTTGGCTGCATGGTAATTTCTGAGAAAACAGATGCCAGATAATACTCATCGGTTCCCTCCCCAAAACTTCCAAACCCGGGAGAATAGATATAAGCCGGTTTTCCATGATTTTTAAAAGTTTCGACAGCTTTTCGCAATTCTTGAATTTGCGCCAACCCCAAACCGGTAACGTTAACTCTTCCGGCAATAGCCTTAATTCTGTCATCTTTTGCCGCTTTAGACAAAGCCGTTAAAAGTTGATGAAAAGACATTTGTCCGCCCCCATAAGGTGCCATTTCAAATAACAGAGAATCTTGTACCACTTCCCCAAAAGTTGCACCAAAATCAATAGTAAGAATTGCCTTTTTAGGAATAATAGGTGCAGGAGCAGAAGTTCTCATCATCCCCAAAACAACAAGCACAAGAAGTATTGATAAAATACCAAAAATGGCAAATGCATAGACTATAGATTTCAACAAAATTTTAACGGCAGTTTTTTTGCGTAAACTAATACGCGAGTTCGGAAAGGGTGATTTTATTTCTGGCATTTTAAAAAACCTCAAAAAAGGATGAAGGCTATCTTTACAATAACCCTCATCCTACAAATATTTAGATGTTTTCACAACCCTAAAATTGCACTTTAGAAAAAGTTTTTACTCTTCTCTGAAAAGCTCGGCAATTTCTTTGGTTTTATTAATATTCATCATACCAACGGTGTGGTAACCGCAGTCGACATGAACAACCTCGCCGGTAATACCGCTGCCGCAAGCAGAAAGGAGGCCAAGAGCCGCCATACCGACTTCATCTTGAGTAACATTGCGCTGCAGCGGAGCATTATA
>CALXVW010000119.1 GCA_944392185.1 uncultured Alphaproteobacteria bacterium | reverse complement strand
CCAATTTAGCCCCAGCCATTGCAAGACATCTCTTAGGGCATCTTCATATTCTTTTTTGGAGCGCAAAACATCCGTATCATCTATACGGAGCATAAACTTTCCGCCCAGTTTGCGGGCCAAGAGCCAGTTAAAAACTGCCGTACGTGTGTTGCCGATATGCATATAGCCGGTCGGGCTCGGCGCAAATCTGACTTTTATGTTACTCATTTGAATTTTACCTGTATTTTATTATAGACTAATCCCAGATATTATAAGCTTTGCTCCATAATTTCAAGGATATTTTTATTCTCTACCTAGGTATAATTGATTATTTCTTTCTGCTGACACCGCCATTGCTTCCAAATCTTCTAAAAACCAGCTCATTTCTCCGTCATCTGCCGCTATTAATTCATAAAATTTGCTGCGATATGAAAGAATCAAACTGCTTTCTGCCAATTTGATATCAACAAGCTTAATACCCGTTTGTGTATTATGCAGCCTAAACTGGAGCAGAATATCTTGCGGCCTGTCTCCGCCTAATGCGACATGCACGGTAGCTGGGACAACTACGAACTTGCCGTCCTCATAAGCCTGCCCAACCTCATAACTCAAACTATCTACAAAATCTAGAGGAAACGTCTTATACAAAGCCAAGGCATAACGCTTAAATATTTGCCGGTACTCTGTTTGCTGCTCTGCGCTCATTGTCCGCCAATATTTGCCAACCACAAATTGACCTATATATTCCAAATCTACATATTCCAAAAGCAACTTATCCAAATCTTGATAACGCTTATATACATCTTTTTCTCCAAATGTATCCAACAACAAACGCCCGTTTTTTTCCGCCCAATCTTGAGCTTGCACGGGGGTTAATGCTCCCGCCTGGGCGTTACCTAAAAATAAAATTGTCATCAATACGCTGATAACTCGCAAAAAAAGATTACTTTTCATAAAATTTTGCCTTATAGTTTTTCTTGAATTATAACTTTAACATAAATTGGTTAACAAAATGAAACTTAATGCCTTCTTTTTTAGCCTTCTTTTTTGTCTGACGGCAACTGCCGCTCACGCTGATGATGCCGGTCTGCGCTTTATTAAAAGTAGAGGATATGTTGTTTGCGGAACGGATCTTTCTTCAAAAACACTTGCTTATAAAGACGAGGAAGGTTTTTGGAAAGGAATCGATGCCGACATTTGCCGAAACTTCTCTCTGGCTATTTTTGGAAGTGACGAGGCTTTTCGTCTTAAGAACATTCCCGCCAATCAGGCCGCTCATGCGTTAAACAATAATCAGATTGATTTTATGCTTGGAAACTCAACTCTCTCTGCCAAGCAAGAAATATCTTCTCCTGTTGCCGCCATTGATGTTTTGTATTATGACAAACAGGTTTTTGCCTCCAGACAAGATACAAATGCCTCCTCAATGGAAGACTTTAAAGGTGCAAAAGTTTGTGTATCGGACAACTCCGCCGACTTGGCCAATCTAAATGAATACAATCATCGATATGCCCTTGAATTCAAACTGCTTCCGTTTCCGACATTAGATGCGGCAAAACAAGCTTTCTTACTTAATCGTTGTGAACTTATCAGCGGAAGTGAAATATTTTTACGAGGTCTTAATCGTAGTGTTGTCGCCAAAGATAATTCTATTCAAGTACTGCCTGAAGTAATTGCTTATCGCCCGATTTATGTCTACTGCGCAAAAGCTAACCCAACTTTGCGGATTATCGCCAAATGGATTATCAATGCTCCCAAACTTGCCGAACAGCAAGGAATATCTTCTAAAAATACCGATGCTTTTATTGGCGTTAGAGATGATTCTTTACGCAACCTGTTAGGTCTTGATGAAAAGCTCTGGACTGATTTTGGCCTCCAGCCCAAATGGGTCGAACAAGCCCTCAAGGCTCGGGGAAACTTCAGTGAGATGTTTGAGCGAAATCTCGGAAAAGAATCTGATCTCGGTATCGACAGAGACAAAAATTATCTGATTGAAAAAGGAGGCCTCATCAGTGCCCTGCCCTTTATATAAATCAACCTATCTTGTGAAGCTGTTGTTTTCTTGCATCTTCTTTGATTATGCTTTTTATAAATTCTACACTTGTTTCTATAGCCTCTGTACTAATACTGTGGCTAAGTCCTTCTATTTTCTTGCAACTAACCGAGCAACCTAATTTTTGCAACTGTTTTGCCGTAAATTCCATGGCTTGCGGACGCAGACATACATCTTTGGTTCCGTGCAACAATAATGTTCTCGGGTGTGTTTGAGTATGTTGAAGCAAATACTCATGCCCTGCCATAATACCACTGAAACTAACCAGACCTCCGATTTCTTCCGGACACATCAGCGCCGTATAAATCGCGACCATGGCTCCTTGCGAGAAACCACATAAAAATAAATCCTTATATGCCAAATCATATTCTGACAAGGTTTGCTCCAAATATGGCATCAGATAACCATATGTTTCTTCCAGACCTAAGGTCATGCGATTATAATAGCTGACAAAATCTTTCATGGAGGGGGCATTCTTCCGCTCATAACCGGGGTCAAAGCGGTACATCGAGTACCATTGGCGCATATGCGTCTCAACCTCACAAGCAAAAGGGGCTTGCGGAATATGTACAGCGACCGAGGAAAGAGAATCACAAAGCATTTTCAGCTTCTGATCAACGGCATCGGAACTGTCCAAATAGCCGTGCAAAAAAACTATCAGCTTTTTGGGAGCTCCGTTAATGTGAACTATTTCCTCGCGAATCATCTCTATAGCCTCTTACTTACTCGGCTTTTGTTTTTTACAGGAAATATCTAAATAAATCGTAAAACTTAATCTAAATTCTTAATCTTTTGCAATAATCCGCTCTATATCGTTCAGAACTTTTGACGGAGGAGAATTAAAATCAATAATATGTCCGTCTTCGGTCACACATTGCGGATTTGTGCCGTCATAACGGCAATAGGGTGTGGTAAACCACTTCACATATTCTTTACTGTCATCAATATGCATATTTATCCCCTCAAGATTGCAATATTCCGCTTTGGCCTTGTCCCATAAATCATCGGGAATTTTATATTCTCCGTCAGAGAAATAAATCACCTCTCCTTTGGCCTTGTAATAATCGGGAATCGAAAAAATTTTACTAAAAGGAATATTCCAATCTTTTAGCTGAGCAACTACTTCTTGTTCACTACCGCCGGTAATGATATGAACTTCTCCTTTTCTTGCCAAAACATCTTTGGCAAAAACGCTGAAATACTCAGGATGAACCGTTATCACTCCATGGTAGTCAAGACCAATTTTTAATTTTACTTTTTTAATCATTACTACTGCCGAACATAGAAGACATCAGCTCTTTTAGGGAATTCGGGCTCAAGGCCGAAAGCGGATTGATGCTGATTTTGGGATCATCAATATCGCCGGTAATACTGTAATTGGCGGCAAAAACCGTTCCATCCTTGCCGCTTAACAATGTTCCTACCAGCGGAATGCTACCAATAAAAGTATTTAATCCATATGCCGGCGCAATCAACCCTTTGACATCAAATTCCTGATAACGCATCGAATATGTTCCCTTGGCCGTTATACCTACGACATTACCAAATGCCTTGCCGTCATTTATTTTTAATATTGATTTTTTGTACTGGAACGGAGCATCAAAGTGGGAAAAAGCTATTCCCTCTCCGGTTAACAAATTAACCATGCCGCTAAATGATGCAACCGTCAGAAGTTTGGCAAAAATCGGCGTATTGTAAACATTAAAATCTCTTATCTTGGCGTGGCCGACAAAATTCTTATCCGCATCTCTCTTGGCGCTGATGCTCAAACTTCCGCCTTTCATATCATCATAAAAGCGCAAGAACTTCAAAGTTGAGCCGGCATCATCACTCTCTATGGTCAACAAATATTCTTTATGCGGCCTCGGAACATAATCCAACTTCAAATTTGCCGGACGGTCTTTTTTGCGGCTTGAGGCAAAATTACCGATAAGGTGCATTTCTTCTATGCCGGTACCGTTTAGTATTTTGGCTGAACCGGCAAAGTTACGAATGGCTACATTCTCATTGGTCCACAAACTGTTAACCGCAATATTAATGTCCATATCACTTACTTTTTCCCATTCATTTTCTTCTTCAGGTTCGGGAGCCGTGATGTCTTTTAGTTTTTGCTGACGACGACGTTCTTTGGCCGCTTTTCTTTCCTCTTCATCTTTTTCAAAAAAGTCTGAGAGATTGTAGCTATTACCTGAAACATTTATTTTTATTTTTTCTTTTGGTGTATAGCTTATATCAATCTTTGCCCGGGCCGAAGTTTTAGGACCTTTGATATCTTCTATGTCTATGGTTTGTACTTGTCCTTGTTTATTTAGTGCAATTTTACCTTTGATGTTAAAGTCCGGCTTAGATAAAGATATCAGCGGTATATCTTTAAGCTTGTTCTTTTCAAAATTAAGTCTGGCGCCAACGACCCCTTCTACACCTTGTTTTTTCTTGAATCCTAAAAATGAATAATCAATTTCTGCTCCGCGCAGATCTCCATTGGCATCTATAATCACCTTACCTTTTGGATAAACCGTTATGGTGGCCTGCGCAGGAATCGATCCTTCCATAAACGGCGGCTCTAATGTCTTAAACTTGAGGCCCAATTTTTGTTTTAGATTATCATCAAAATTAAAACCTAGTTGATAACGGCTCTGATAATCTTTTTGATTAAAATTCTCATTCCATTTTAAGGTTACAGGAATACCTTCAAAATTGGCAACACCTTCTATCAAAAGACCTTGATTATCTACTTTCAAATCAAGTTTCTTGGCATCTATGGTTTTGCCATCCATTAAACCGCTGATGGAGACATCGCTCAAGGCCGCTGTTACATCTACTTTAACCTCATCAGGACGCAGATTTTGTTTTAATTCAAACTCAAGCCCCAAATCCGTTTCCGCACTACCTTTAATGCTGTTTGGATCTATTCCCATTTCTGAGGTATACTGCAACGGTTTATGGTCTATCAGCCTTAATATATCCGGAATGGAGCCAACACCGTTTAATTTTATAATGGCAAAATTATCATTCTTATTCAAATCATAGAGCTCAACATAACCGCTGTTTAAAATAACGTCTGCCGACACTCCTTTATCAAAATTCATTTTTAACTTATCGACGGCAAACTCTACTTGCCCATAAATATCCGTTACTCTCGGCATACCGGTCAGATAATCTAATGAAACTCCCGAGGCATAGGCTGTTCCTTGCAAATCCTTAAAAGCTATCTTCTTTTGTTTTTTATCATAGCCAAAATCAAAGCGGAACTCGGCTTTTTCTATTGCTCCGTCAAAAAGACTCTCTTTACACCATTTCCACGCTTTGGTGGCTATATATTGCGGCCAATATCTGTATAGGTCATTGGTTGCCAATTTTTGAGTGCCGGCAAATAAACTTATCTTTAACTTCTCCGGAGATGATTTTAATAAATAATCCTTAATCCCGCTTGCCTCTAAACCCAATGTTGCTTTTTGACCGTCTAACTCCATTACCGCATTCTTAATACTTAACTCATCAAGCCCGCCGGCTATGTTTCCGCTAAAGGTTAGGGCTTCAATATTATAATTTTCTTCCTTGTTGTCCGAAAAAGCTACATATCCTTGTCCGCCTTCAAACGAAAACCTGATATTTTCTACCGCCGTGTCCAAACTTGCTACTAAATTCTCTCGATTTTTTACAATCTCATCAATCTTTATAAGCGCATCTATCTCACCGTTTAGCGGCATATCTACTTTATAGGGCAATATTTTGGCCTCTGAGCTTGCAAGCTCCAATAAATTAGCCGGAACCACATCTGAAAAATAAAATCTCAACGCCAATTTATTTAACCCCGGACGATATATTCCCTCAAGTCCCAAAGAAGATGGCGTATCGTTGAATTTGAGCAGTGCATTAACTTCTGTTTCCAGCTTGGTAAAGCCACGCTCAAAACGGTAGTTTACATCTGATAAAACCCATTTCTTGCCCAGGTCGACCTCATGAAATTCGACTTCTGCCCCGCTGATATTTATATCGTTAATATAGCTTTCCGGATAAGACTGATCTTCCGAATTGAAACGTTCCAAGAAATCTTCAAAGCTATCAAAATAATACTCCAATTTCTTTTCATTTATGCTTTCTGTTTTCTTCTCATCAACCCCATAAGTCGTGAAAATATAAACCTTTGGTTTGTAAACATCTACCGAGCTTGGCGCCACAATTCCGTGCATCAGAGCCCTTATACTAAAAGAAACAGATGTCTTGGGCGCATTTACAATAATGGTTCCGTCTGCTTTACGATAGACAACGTTGTTGGCAATAATTCTCAGCGGTTTTATTGAACGAACAAGCTCCAAATTAACCGAATCCAACGTGACCTGATATTCCGTATCATCGTGATTTAGGGCTTTTATAATATAGGGTTTTAAAAACGGAACGGTAATTGAGCCTCTGTAAAGCTGCCAGATAAACATCAGCAGTATTACCAAAAATATAACGCCGATATAATCAAAAACCTTGCGCAGGCGATATGTTCTGCTATCTAGTTTTTTCATTTGTCTTCAACCAGTTTATTATATCCCGATAATTTCTGTGGTTATACAAATCATTATGCCCGGCACCTTTATAAACTATCATCTTCTTTGGCTGATTAGCTGCTTCAAACAATGCCTTTGCCCGTCTTACCGGCACTAAGGTATCATCTCTGCCGCCCATAATCAACAGCGGCACGGTTAACTCTTTTATCTTTTCAACATTATCATATTTATCTTTCATGATAATGCCAAGCGGCAACGGAAAAGAAACAATATCTTTGACATCTTCATACATGCTGTCAAAAGGAACCTCCAGTATCAAACCTCTAACCGGCTTTTCTTGTGAAAGAACATAGGCGGCGTGAGTGGCCATATAAGACCCTAAGGACATTCCATATAATACCATTTCCGAATTATCAAAGCCTTTTTGTTGTAAATATCTTACGGCTGCCTCAGAATCTTGCTCCAAACCCTCTTGAGTGATTTTTCCTTTTATATCGCCAAAGCCTCTGTATTCGGGCAACATTGTTCCATAACCTGCCTCTGCTAAGGGAATTAGCTTATGATAAAACTTTTCTATATTATAAGAGTTGCCATGCATAAAAACAATTATTGGCATCCTCGGCTTGGGCGGGGTATACCAGCCATAAAGTTTGGTTCCGTCTTGGGCTTGATATTCAACTCTCTCTGCTTTGTAACCGTTGGCTCTAGCCACTTCTAACCTCGCCTCTTGCTTTGAGGGCTCATAGAAAAACAACTGCGGCCAGAAATAGACCACCCCGCAAAAACTGACATATCCGAAAACAATTAAGCACAAAACTATTTTCAGCCACTTCTTAAGCATGAGCCTTATTCCTCACCTTGTCTGCCAAAGAAGCCGCCAAAAATAAATCTATATCACCATCCAAAACTGCTTTGCAATCTGAGGTCTCAACTTCCGTGCGCAAATCCTTTACCATCTTGTAGGGTTGCAGAACATATGAGCGAATCTGGTGTCCCCAACCGATATCGCTTAAGGAATCTCTCTGTTCTTCTGCCGCAGCCTCCCGTTTCTTTAGCTCTAATTCATACAATCTGGCCTTGAGCATATTCCAGGCGGCTTCACGGTTTTGAAATTGAGAACGTTGGTTTTGGCACTGGACAACAATTCCGGTTGGAATATGAGTGATGCGTATAGCAGAATCTGTTTTATTAATATGCTGACCACCTGCGCCGGAGGCTCTGTATGTATCTACCCTGCAATCTGACTCGTTGATATTTATTTCTATCTCATCATCTATGACCGGATAGACCCCGACTGAGGCAAAACTGGTGTGACGACGTGCATTGCTGTCAAAAGGAGAAATACGTACCAAACGATGCACTCCGCTTTCTGATTTGAGCCAACCATAGGCATTATGCCCACAAATCTTTATGGTCACCGACTTTATTCCGGCAACTTCCCCTTCGGTTTCTTCTATATATTCAACCTTATATTTGTGCGCTTCTGCCCAGCGACAATACATTCTAAGCAGCATCTCCGCCCAATCTTGAGCTTCTGTGCCGCCGCTGCCGGCATGGACTTCCAAATAGGCATCGTTGGCATCAACCTCCCCTGAAAGCAAAGCCTCCAGCTCTCCGTGCTTTACTTCCGCCTGCAAACTTGTCAGCTGACTTATGACATCGGCAATAACGCTTTCATCACCTTCAGCTTCCGCCAGTTCTGCCAACTCTACCAAATCATTTAGTGATTTTTGCATATGCTCAAAATTACCCAGATTAAAATCCAGGTTATTCTTTTCACTCATTAATTTTTTGGCGGCTGCTGGATCACTCCAAAGATTACTATCAGACGTTAGGGCAGCAAGTTCTTCTTGCCTTAAAAGGGCATTATCATAGTCAAAGCGACCTCCTCAGCAGTTGCAAGGACTGCTTGATATTCTCGCTTAATTCGTAGATTTCCGATCGCATTATTATTTCTTTCAAACAAACTTAACTCAAATCTAAACGCTCATCTTTTTAAAAGCAAGTCTTTTTTATTTACAAACTTTTCAATGGTGCTTGACTCTTATTGCTAAAAAAAATAGCCTTGGTTTTATAACCAACAGCAAAGGTTTGACAAATGGCTATTAAATATCAAATAACCCCTAAATATATCGCTTGGAGAATTGAAAAAATTCTTTGTAATTTGCTTCCCTCCGCGGCCTTAAGAAAAAAACTCAAAGCTTCCATGCCCAGAAAATGGGACGCTATCAGTTTCTCTCCTGAAAATATGAAAAAATACCAACAAATTCTTCAAAATTATCCTGATGTCTTATCTCCCGAAGAAACTTTGGAATTTGCCCTTAAAACGCGCTCTTTCTCCAGAATCGGCGACGGTGAGTTTAACACAATTGTCGGAATAAGAAATTCTTTTAATGATATGGATGAAAAACTTGCTCAACGATTAAAAGAAATTTGTGAGAGTGGCTCTGACGACAACTGCTTAGTCTGCCTAAATAACTATAAGCTACCTAAATCGCATCCGACTTATACTTGGTTTGTCTATCACGGTACTCGCCATTTGGAAGATATCTTGGCAAATGTTGCTTTAAAAAAACAAAAATATGGTGATGCTTATTTTCTTATCCGAACAACCCAAAGCAAGGGAGTCTTGCTTGAAGAAAATATTAAACGACTCAAATCCTTGTGGAACGGACAAAAATTACTGATTGTTTGTAACAGAAAATCTCCATTGATTGAGGATAAGCTTAATATCTTTGATAACGTCTTACAGAAAGAATTCTTATATATTCCTGACAGAAATGCTTTTAGCTCTTATGACCAACTTGTGGAAGCCATAAAAAAATATGATACCTCTTGGAGAGTTTATCTGGAAGCCGGTGCAACCGCCTCTGTTTTGGCTTGGGATCTCTCTCATCTTGGGTACCAGATGTTTGATATGGGAGATTTTTATAAACGAAGCCTGGCTATCGTTGAAAAATAATAGCAAAAAACACCGCCTGAATTATTGGCGGTGTCTTTTTATTTAATATTCCGAACCGAGCTGAACCGCATCATTATCATCATTCTTAAACACCGGGATTTGAGCATCTGCTTCTTCATCCGGACTGCCAATAATACGCTGGTTGCTGCTATCAAAACTAAATTCCGGTTTTAGGGCCTCAACAATAACCGATTTATCTTCAGGCTTGGCCGGGCGGCCCGTATCGTGGTTAACGCGCACAAGCTTAATTCCTGCCGGAATACGGAACGGAATATCCGGCTGGTTGGCCAAAGCCTCTTTCATAAATTCATAGAAAATCGGCAAGGCTGATGCGGCTCCGGTCTCATAACGCCCCAGACTTCTCGGCTCATCAAAACCAACATATACGGCAACAACCAAATCAGGAGAAAATCCTACAAACCAAGAATCTTGGTTATCATTGGTTGTTCCCGTCTTGCCTGCTAAATGTTTGCCGATACTTCTTAAACGAGAACCGGTACCATATTGGACAACACCTTCCAAAATACTTACCATTTGATAGGCACTCAGAGGATCTACTATTTGTTCCCTATTGTCTTCCAACTCAGGCAGAGGCTGATTTTCCCATTTTGTAACCCGACACCCCTCACAGGCTCTCCGGTCATGGCGATAAACCGTCTTGCCGTTGCGGTCTTGGATACGTTCAATCAGATACGGCTCCGCTTTTTTGCCACCGTTTACCATAATGCCATAGGCAGTGGCCATATTTATTACCCGGGTTTCTCCTGCACCCAAGGACATGGACAACAAATGCGGCAGGTGATCATTTACCCCCATCTTTTTGGCATATTCCGCAACCTTATCCATGCCAACATCTTGTGCCAAACGCACCGTCATTAGGTTTCTGGATTTTTCTATACCCTGGCGCAAAGTCATCAACCCATAGAATTTTTTGGAGTAGTTAACCGGTTTCCACTTTGGCAAGCCAGGACCTTGGTCCAAAACAAACGGCGCATCTAAAATTAAATCTGTCGGGGAGTAGCCATTATCTAATGCAGTCAAATAAACTATCGGCTTAAACGAAGAGCCTGTTTGGCGAAGAGCTTGGGTGGCTCGGTTAAATTGTGATTTCTTAAACGAGTAGCCGCCGACCATAGCCAAAATCTTACCAGTATGAGGATCAATAGCTATCAAGCCACCTTCAACATTGGGAACTTGGCGCAAATAGTAACTGTCCTTTGCAAGCTTTTGGGCGGAAGCTGCTTTTTCCGAAAGTTTTTCAACCAACACCACATCTCCTTGATGCAGAACATCTTGCACTTTTTTGGGTTGATACCCTACTCCCTGCTTTTTCAGTGTTTTTCTGGCCCATTTGAGCAAGCTCATGGGAATCACACCCTTATCACCATCAACGGTTTCTATTTTGGCTTCTGTATCGGAAACACTTGTGACAACAGCTTTGATCCAACTATTCTCTCTACCGGCTGGTGCCTCCACCTTTTTCAAAGCTTCTCTATAGTCTCCTTCCAGTGAGATATTGGTTATCGGTCCGCGCCAACCGTGGCGTGTGTCATAATTCCTTATCTCCGTTTCAAAGGCTTTGGTGGCAATTTGCTGTAATCTTGGGTCCAGTGTGGTACGAATTAGCAATCCGCCTTCATACAAGGCATCTTCGCCAAAACTCCGGTTAACCCGACGCCTTACCTCTTCGCTGAAATACTCGGCATCTTTTACAAATTCTCCCCGACGTTCAATCACTTCCAACGGTTTAGATTTGGCTTCTTCACCATCTTTTTCACTGACATAGCCGTCTTCTACCATGCGATCTATCACCCAATTGCGGCGTCCGACTGCGGCGGCATATTTGGTTTTAGGATTGTAGTTATTTGGTCCCTTGGGGAGGGCTGCCAAATAGGCGGCCTCTTCTATTGAAAGTTCATCTAGCGATTTGCCAAAATAATTCAGAGCGGCTGCAGCCACGCCGTAAGAACGGTTGCCTAAATAAATTTCATTTAGGTACAACTCCAAAATATGCTGTTTGGTAAAAGCCTGCTCCATGCGCATGGCAAGCAGGGCCTCTTTTATCTTACGTTTATAGGAAAGCTCTGATGAAAGCAAAAAGTTTTTGGCTACTTGTTGGGTAATGGTTGAGGCTCCAGCCGGACGCCTGCCACGACCTATATTTTTTAAGTTATCGGTAAAGGCACGGACAATACCTATCGGATCTACACCAAAATGGCTGTAAAACTTTTTATCTTCCGCGGCAATAAATGCATTTTTTACCAGAGACGGAATTTTTTCTTCCGGCACAAAGAGGCGTTTTTCTGCCGCATATTCCATCATCAACTGTCCGTCACCGGCATATAATCTGGTGGTAACAGACGGCTCGTATTCAGCTAGTTGCAGGTAATCCGGCAACTCTTGCGACATCTGCCATACAGAGGTAATGACCAGCACTAACGCTATAACCGCAAAAAAGAAAAATGTGCTCAACAAAGATGACAGAGTTTTAAACATGGCAGACCTAGAAAAAATTTATCGGAAACAAGATGTTTGTGGTGTTTATTAATATATAAAAAAATTATTCGAGTCAAACACTAAAACACAGATGCGTGTTCCATGTTGTCAAAATATTTATCTATGGCTTTTGAGGCTGAGATTGCCAATTTTTTGCGGTAGGATT
>CALXVW010000118.1 GCA_944392185.1 uncultured Alphaproteobacteria bacterium | reverse complement strand
AAATATATGCCATCATTTTAATCGGACGGGCGGCTTTGGGAGAAAGTTGTTTGATATATTCAAAAGCCTGTTTATAGTCATCTTCGGCGACTTGAGAGAGTTCCTCTCTGGCAATGGCCAAGTTTTTATCAAACAGTACGGCCTCAGGGTCTCGAGAAGATATATTTGCTTTGTCGAGCATTTCAGAGGGGATATAGATTCGTTGGGCCTGCGCATCTTCTTTGACGTCGCGCAAAATATTGGTGATTTGCAAAGCTCTGCCAAGAGTGGTTGAAAGGTTTTTAATCAGATTTTCATCCGTGCAGCCAAAAATTCGCAAGGTTAAACTTCCGGGCACGCCGGCCACACCTTGACAATATTTGTTGAACTTTTCAAGACTTGGAGCTTGCAAAGGATTGGGTAAATCCATGGAGATACTATCAAGCATCTGGATAAACTCTTCTTTTGGGAGCTTAAAACGCATACAATTTTTATAGATTTTGCGTCCGATTTCGGTTGTTGGAACTTTTTTATCATAGATATTATTAAGCTCTTGGCGCCACGCCGCAATTAATTCTTGCTTTTCGGCAACGGGAGCATCGCCGTCGACAATATCATCAATATGACGGAAAAAAGCATAAATCGTATACATGGCATTACGCTTAGGCGTCGGCAACATCCGCATACTCCAAAAGAAAGAAGTACCGGATTTTTTCACCATTTTTTTTATATTCTTCATTTGATTTTGTTGTTGGTTTTGCACAATTTCACCCTTGTAAATAATCCCTGATAAACTCCTGCCAGAAAAGCCTTCTGCCAATCAAACAAATTTAAATTTGGTCTCAAGGCAATTACATCGCCTTTTTCTATTTTTTTTAACATAGAATTGGTTAAGGAAAAGATAACGCCGAGCTCGGCTTTCAACCTCCGATTTTGAATCAAAGAAAAAAGGATTTTTGCATCTTTGAGCATGGCTTTGAGGCGGGTGATAATATCTTTGATAAGCGCTTGTAGAGCAGGAGAGGCCTTGGTTAGACAAATATCGGTAAATTCAACGCCGTATTTATTCATCATTTGGGTCGGCAGGTAGCAACGTCTAAGATTGCAGGCATCCGCCTTCATATCTTGCAGATGGTTTGTTATTTGCAAGACGGCGCATAAAGTTTCTGCAGGCAGATAAGCCGCTGCCGATTCGTCATGAATGGCAAGCATAAATCTACCGACCGGTGCCGCAGAATATCTGCAATAATCAAGCAGCTGTTCCCAAATTTCGATAGGCGTACCTTTGGCATCGCGCCTGAAAGCTTCCAAAAGATCTGTGTAGAGGTGGCAGTCGAGGTTTTCGGCAACAAAAATCTGCCCCAAATTTCCGGCCACGGTATCATTGGCGGCAAAGAAATTTTTTTCTTCCTCGTTTAAGAGCTGTAATTTTTGTTGGCAAGAAAAGGTATAATTGTCAGCAATATCATCGGCTTTTCTGGCCGCGGCGTAATAAGCTTGTACGATTGGACGAAGTTTGGGACTAACCAAGCGTCCGATCGGAAAATTTTCATCTTTTGCAGTTTTGCTCATAGTGATTTAATCCATTCGTCAATCTTATTCAAAGCGCGTTGGCAATAAGCTTGTTTTCTCTCAGCCCCTTTAATTTTTCTAAATTTGCCGTTGATTGTTGTTTCTCCGCTGATAGTCGGGAATAAACCAAAATTGATATTCATTGGCTGAAAGTTTTCGACATTGGTGTCATCCTGCAGGTGATAAAGCATGGAGCCGATGGCGGTTTCTTTGGGCGGCAGCAGGGGCTCGATATCTTTCAATTCACAAGCGGCAAAAAATCCGGCCAACCAGCCGATGGAGGCACTCTCGATATATCCCTCGCAACCGGTGATTTGCCCGGCAAAAGATATGTTGGGAGATTTTTTAAGACGCAAGAAGTTGTCAAGAAGAATGGGACTTTTGATAAATGTGTTTTTATGTATGCCGCCAAGCCGTGCAAATCTGGCATTTTCAAGTCCGGGAATCATTCTAAATATTCGTTGTTGTTCGCCATGTTTAAGCTTGGTCTGAAAACCGACCATATTGCGCAGAGTATCTTCTTTATTGTCTTGGCGTAGCTGTACCACGGCATAGGGCTTTTGTCTCGGTGTATGAGGATTGGTGAGGCCGACAGGTTTCATCGGGCCAAAAAGCAGGGTGTCTGGACCTCTTTCTGCCATGACCTCAATTGGGAGACAACCATCAAAATATTCAGCTTTTTCAAAATCGTGGAATTCAACTTTATCACCGCTTTTCAAGGCCTCGACAAAGGCGTAATATTCATCTTCATCAAGCGGACAGTTGATATAGTCATACTTGTCTCCCTTATCATAACGGGATTGATACCAGGCCTTGTCAAAATCAATACTGTCCTTATAGATGACCGGCGCAATAGCGTCATAGAAATTGAGAGATTGGTGGTCAACTTCCGATAAAATTGCCTCGATTAGAGAGGGAGAAGTCAAAGGTCCGCTTGCCACAATCCAACGCTCCGAAGAATTAACGGGAAGGGCTGTGATTTCTTCTGAGACAAAGTGAATATTGGGGTGTTGACGGAGCTTTTGTGTCACCATCTGAGCAAAGCCGTCTCTGTCAACGGCCAACGCACCTCCTGCGGGAACTTTTGAGGCATCGGCGCATTGCATGATGAGGGATTTCAATCGCCGCATTTCTTCATGGAGCAGGCCCACAGCGGAGCAAGAGCAATCATCAGAGCGCAAAGAATTGGAGCAAACAAGCTCGGCGCAATATTCGGTTTTGTGGGCGGGAGATGCTTTTTTAGGCCGCATTTCGTGAATGGTCACAATAATGCCTCTGTTGGCAAGTTGCCAGGCAGCCTCGCTTCCGGCCAAACCGGCGCCGATAATATGAATATTTGTCATTATCAAAAATCCCATACAAATTTTTTTTCTTATACGTTTTTTGAGGCCATTTGTAAATAAAAACTTCTTATGATAAGTTAAGCATAATGTTTGCCAAGCGAAATAAAAGAGAATATAGTGAGAAAAAGTAAAGACAAGAAACTGTAAAAAAATAATGTTACGTTTTGTGTTGATAGGGCTGATAGCCGCCGTTTTTATCAATCCTGCCTGGGTGAAAGCCAGCGAGGATGAGGCAGCTTTTATCTTTGGAGATGAAATACCGGTTGAAGAAGTGGGCTCAGCCGAGGTTTCTCCCGTTACCTGGCATGAAGAAGATGCGCCGGCTCTGCAAAGCAGTATGTTTTCAGAAGAAGAATTATCCATCCCGGAGACAGAAACTGTTTCAGAACCGCTTATCAAAGATTTTGCTCCGCCTCCGTCCAATATCCCTTTGAACATAAACACCCAAAGCGGAGATGTTCAATCAACTGATAATTTATCGGCAACAGATACGGAAGCCTCGGCGCAAGCAGCACCGGAAATATCGCAAGATAAAACATTAACGGAAACACTTAGATCAGATACACAAACAGAAAAGCCTTCGGTACCCTTGCCGGATGTAGAAAATACCTGGGTAGGCAAATTAGTGGAAAATAATCCCTTATCTTTATTGAAAAAGGATGAAGCCTCTAAAACAGATAGTGCAACGCTTGAAAGCTTGGTAAATGACTCCAGAGGCACGGGAGGAGATTCCAATCGACGTTCCAATGCTTCTGTTTTTGATATTTCAGGAGTGATGCTGCGCATGAGCCTAAAGCAGGTAGATGCGACCATGCAAAATCGAGGCTTTAGAAAAGTAATGCAAAAATATCAAATACCCAACTTCATCAAATGGCGTAATGAAGAATATTGCCGCAACAGTGGAGTCGTTGGCTATGAACGGCTTGAATCATGTATAGCTCAAAAAGCGAAGAAAGATAATCATCAATATGTGCAAACAACTCAATATATGAAATATGATACCAAAGAAGAAATGGTTGTAACGTTTAGCAGTAATTTTACGGATAATAAGGTAATAAAGATTGTCTATAAGAGCCAGGCGGCTAACATTACAGGCAACAGCCCGAAGGCAGTGTATCTGCGAAACATAAAAATTTATGATTTTTGGAAAAAAATTAACCAAAAGTATGGTAAACCGGACGACAAAGAAAACGTAACTTGGGGCATGGGGGGAGATAAACCGTTTTTAAAGGCTTCGACCGGATACCTGAAATTAGAAGATCCAATGCTAAGAGAGCTTGATTATACCAGGATGTCCAGAGAAGACCAACGTTATATGAATACGGATTTATATAGTTTTTAAGGTGAAAAATGAATAGTCTTGTTTCAGAATTGATATGTACACGCATAAGTCATGATTTAATAGGAAATATCGGAGCGGTTTCCAATGCAGTAGAGCTTTTGGAAGAAGGAGACATGGATTTCTTGGATGATATCAAGTCGATTCTTAAAACAAGTTCCGGCGTATTATCAGCCAGATTAAAATTCTTTCGCATGGCATTTGGTTTGAGCAATGCAAATTTGGAGAATTTGGACCAGGTAAAAGAAGTAACATCGGCATACTTAGCGACGGTTGGGGGCAAAATTTCGCCCACTTTAAAGTTTGGCTTAACAGATTCACATTATAGTCGAGCAGTGATGTTAATGGTGATGAGTTTATCTGATTTATTGGTAAAAGGCGGCCAAATAATAGTTACAAGCCAAGATGGAAAAGTTTGTATTGGTGTGGAAGAAGGCGTAAGGCTGGCAGAAGAAAAAACGGCACGAACACTGTCTGTGTTGAAGGGGGAGGCCAAAGAAGTGGGAGCTCAAGATGCCCCATTGCTATACTTATTAGAGGAATGCCGGGCAAAAGGTTTTAGATTGTCTTGCAGCAACGCCCCTGTTTTACATTTTATTTTGGAGTAAGAGATGCCGCATTGTTTAATAGCAGATGATTCCAAAATTATGAGAATGTTGCTCCGCAAGATTATGGAGAATTTTGGTTTTGAGGTAACAGAAGCAGAAGACGGAGAAGAGGTTTTAGAGCATTGTGTCGCAGATCGTCCGGATCTGATAATTAGTGATTGGTCATTACCTCTGATAGACGGAATAGATGTTTTATACAAGATAAGAGCCGACAGAAAAGTAAAACAGCCGCGTTTTTTGTTTTGCTCTTATGTAACGGATGCGGCTATAATTCGCCAAGCGTTAGATGGTGGAGCCGATGATTTTATCATGCGTCCGTTTGATGAAGAAATTATAGGCAGTAAGTTAGCTATCTTAGGATTGTTGTAGAGGGCGGGCATGAAAAGACAAGACTTTGAATTTTTGGTAACACTGTTAAGAGAGAATGCTGGTTGGGATTTTGACGAAGAGCAATATTTTGTGGTTGATAAGAAGATGTCAAATTTCATCCGTGAAAAGGGATATGCCTCGGTGGAAGAATTGATTGCGGAGCTAAAACTCGGCAGCCGCCCGCTTATTGCACAGGTGGTTGAAAGTATGGCTTTTTCCGACACATCGTTCTACAGAGATTATGATGTTTTTACGAGATTTGAAAATTCGTTATTGCCCAATATCAGGGAGAGCAATCGAGCCAGCAAAAAACTACGCTTTTGGAGTTTAGGCTGCAGCACCGGACAAGAGACTTATTCAGTAGCCTTTGCAATTAAGCGCAAATTTATCGGTTTAGACAGTTGGGATATCAGTATATTGGGAACGGATTTGTCATCAGTTGCCATAGCCAAAGCGCAAAGAGGACAGTATAATAATTTTGAAGTTCAAATGGGTTTGAATGCACGTATGATTTTAGAATTTTTCCATCAAGACGGCGATAACCAATGGCAAGTAAATGAAGATATTGCCAAGATGGTAGAGTTCAGGCGCTATAATATGTTGGATGATGTGACCTATACATCAAAATACGAGGTTATTTTTTGCCGCAATGTTTTGCGTTACTTCGCTCCGGAATATCAACAACAGATATTGGAGCGCATCAGCAATTGCCAAAACAGAGGCGGCATTCTTTATTTGGGCAAGAATGAGCACATTCCGGGGATAGAGGAATATTATGAAAAATTAGGTGGCTACAATTGTGTTTATGTCTGCAAGGGAATAGAAAAACATCAAAGCAGTGAGCCGATATCGCAGATACCTGCGGCAACGGCGGATACTGGTAGCCCAATATTTGTAAGACCTGATATTTTGAGTACCAAACGGCCGCTTGCCTCAGAATTTATCGGAAAATAGAAAACAAATAAAGCCGCCTAAAAGGCGGCTTTATTTGAAAATATTATAGATTAGCGTTTAGGCTCATCGGGATCTCTAAGGACGTAGCCTCGTCCCCAAACGGTCTCAATATAATTCTTGCCGCCGGATGCTTTTTCGAGTTTTTTGCGGAGTTTACAAATAAAGACATCGATAATTTTGAGTTCCGGTTCATCAATGCCGCCATAGAGGTGGTTGAGGAATTGGTCTTTGTTAAGGGTAGATCCCTTGCGCAGAGATAGGAGCTCCATAATTCCGTACTCTTTGCCTGTTAGGTGCAGAGCCTTGCCGCAAACGGTGACGGTTTGGTTGTCAAGGTTAACCTCGACATCGCCGGTGCGAATAAGGGAATTTGAGTGTCCCTTAGAGCGGCGGACCACGGCTTGGATTCTGGCCAAGAGTTCTGATTTATCAAAAGGCTTGGTCAAATAGTCATCAGCGCCGTAGCCCAGACCTTTAACCTTTTTATCCGGCTCGCTCAAGCCGGACAAGATAAGCACCGGAGTATTGACTTTGGCGGCGCGCAGGCTTTTTAGAACCTCATAGCCGTTCATATCCGGCAACATCAAATCCAGGATGATGATATCATAATCATAAAGTTTGCCAATCTCCAATCCGTCTTCACCAAGATCGGTGGTATCTACAATCATGCCTTCTTTTTTGAGCATTGTTTCAATGCTTTGGGAGATGGCATAATCATCTTCAACGAGTAACACACGCATATCAAGCTTCCCCTGTTTTAAATTTATTTCCGATTTATGGGTTCATCATACTGCGTATTTTTTGATTTGTTAACTTTTTTGACAGGGCTGTTAATAATTATTAACAAGATAAGTGTTGATAAAAATAAAAATGGCTTAAAACTGTGAGATAAAGAATTTATATTAGAGAAGATAAAGGGACAAAAGGGGATAAAAGTGTCGGAGCTAACGGACAACATCATACAAGAAATAAAAAAGCTGGATACCGCGGCATACTATGGCAAAGTGACGGGCGTTCAGGGCTTGTTTATTGAGGTAAGCGGGATTCCTGCCAAATTGTCGATAGGGGATCGCTGCAGCGTTATAAATAATAATGATAAAAAAGTAGCTTGTGAGGTAGTTAGCTTTAAAGAAGACAAATTGTTGTTAATGCCCTATGGCTCATTGGAGGGAATAGGCCTGGGCTGCAGGGTAGAGGTAGATGACGCTCATCCGGTTATATATCCGCATCCATCATGGCTCGGGCGCATAGTTAATGCTTTTGGAGAAGCCGTGGACGGCAAAGGCCCGCTGATAAAAGGCGATAAACCATATTTCATCAAGTCATCGCCGCCGCCGGCTCAGTTCAGAGACAGGGTGAAAGGCAAGGTGGATTTAGGCGTCAAGGCAGTCAATACGTTTTTAACCGTTTGCAAAGGGCAACGTATGGGCATTTTTGCCGGTTCCGGCGTTGGCAAATCGACCCTGATGTCAATGATGGCGCGGCACACCAATTCAGATATCTCGGTTATTGGGCTGATTGGCGAGCGTGGCAGAGAGGCCAAGGAGTTTGTTGAAGATGTTTTGGGCGCCGAGGGGCTGGAAAAATCGGTTTTGGTATTGGCCACTTCAGACGAGAGTCCGCTTTTGCGTCGCCAAGCCGCTTATGTGACCATGGCAATAGCCGAATATTTCAGAGATGAAAATAAAGACGTGTTATGCATGATGGATTCAATCACCCGTTTTGCGATGGCACAAAGAGAAATTGCCCTTTCAATCGGTGAACCCCCGGCCTCCAAGGGTTATACGCCGAGCGTTTTTTCAGAATTGCCAAGATTGCTGGAGAGAGCAGGCCCGGGTTCCGGCAACGGTACAATTACGGGGCTGTTTACGGTTTTGGTTGATGGTGATGACCACAATGAGCCGGTGGCAGATGCCGTGCGCTCAATTTTAGATGGCCACATTGTGCTGGACAGGGCCATTGCCGAGAGAAACCGTTACCCGGCTATAAACATTTTGCGCTCCATATCAAGAACCATGCCGGATTGTGATACCAAAGAGGAATATGCATTAGTGGCCAAAGCCAGAAAATATATCGCCTCTTATGAGGATATGGCAGAGCTG
>CALXVW010000117.1 GCA_944392185.1 uncultured Alphaproteobacteria bacterium | reverse complement strand
CGCCAATCCTGATGAAATCGGCAAACCGCAAAGCACTGATTTGCTCCGTTTGCCGGGTGTGTTGGAGGTATCTGCCCCGTCTGAAGAAGATGAGAAGGCCTTGCGCCAAAAGCTTTTGGCTGAGTTTGAGGCTTTGTGCCGCCGTTTGCAGGAAGATCGCAAGATAGAAGGTGCAAAAATCAAAGAGGCCTTGATAGCTATTTTGCAAAAGATAAGCTCTGTTGCCGCAAAAGTTGAGAAAATTGCCGAGGAACAGCCAGCCAAAATCAAGGAAAAACTCGAAAACCAAATCAAACAATGGGTTAACCCGGCCGAGGTGAGTGAAGAGCGCCTCGCTCAGGAAGTTGTTTTTTATATTACCAGAGCAGATATCCGCGAGGAAGTTGACCGCCTCAAGGCCCATGTCAAAACCGCGGAACAATTGTTGGAAAGCTCAGAAGCTGTCGGCCGCAGGCTCGATTTCTTGTGCCAGGAGCTCAACCGTGAGGCCAATACAACCTGCTCCAAGTCATCAGATGCAGAGTTGACCGCCTTGGGGATGGAGTTAAAGGCTCTGATAGAGCAGTTTCGCGAGCAAGTGCAAAATATAGAATAAAAAGGGAAGGTGCCATATGAATGAGATTATCAACCGTTTGAGAAAAGTGCGCAAAGGAGCCATGTTTATCATCGAGGCGCCGTCTGGCACCGGCAAAGGTACGGTGATTAAGGAGTTGCTCAAATGTGATCCCAACATCAAATTCTCGGTTTCGGTTACAACCCGTCAACCAAGAGAGGGCGAGGTTGAAGGCGTGGACTACTATTTTGTTACCGATGAGCAGTATGATGAATTTTTGGCTCAAGATGCCTTCTATGAATATGTTGATTCTCAATATGGTTCTCGCTACGGAACACTGCGCTCGGAAGTAGACAGCTTCATCAATGTCGGGCAAGATGTGATCTTTGATATGGACTGGGCAGGTGCTCGCCAAATGCGCAAAAAGGCCGGAGCAGATGTTGTCACCATCTATTTGTTGCCGCCCTCAATTAAGGAGCTTCGTCATCGGCTTGAAAACCGCGGCACAGATTCCAAAGAAGTCATTGAACAGCGCATGGGTATCATCTTGGAAAAAATCAGCCACTGGGATGAGTTTGACTATGTTATCGTCAATGTCGATTTGCAAGAGACCGTGACCAAAATTCAAAAAATCATTTCCGGTGAGCGCATGAAAAGAGTTCGGCAAGTCGGCCTCAAGGGGTTTGTGCAGGAATTGGTTAAAGAAGCCCAATAAAAAATCTCGCCTGGAGTTTTTATAGAGTAATTTTGTACGGTCTCGGGAAATTCATGTACCTCTATTTCTTAGGCATCTAGCTTCGCTGTGGCATGCAGTAGCTGCCTAGCTTAGGCAAGATGTTCCAAAGAGCTTGCAGACAAAATTGATATCAACATATCAATTTTACTTAGCGCTTACTAAAATTTCCCTCGCCTTCAAAATCACTCTATAAATTCCACCAGTCGAAATTTTTGTGCTCTCTACTCCGGTGCTCTTGCCTTTCAAATCGCTCTATCTAAGCCATTCTCCAACCTTTTTGTAAAAGGTCGTATAATGGCTCATCTAGAGGCATTTTTTCGAGGTTCGAAAATTTCATGTACCTATTTGTACACTAGAATTTTTCTCACTCTTAAAATACCTCTATCTAAACCATTCTCCAACCTTTTTGTAAATCTCGCCTAGAGGTTTTCTAGAGCATAAATATTATTGCTGATTTTTGTTTTGAAGTTGGGCTCTCTGCTCAGTGCTCATGGCCTTATAAATTTTGGCGGCATTTTCTTTGGCCTTTGGCACTTTTAGTCCTTCCGCCTTTTGGTAAAGTCTAAACGCTTTTACAAAATCTTTGCCCACACCGACGCCTTTGGTATACATCCAGGCCAGAACCTCAACCGCTTTGGGGTCATCTTTTTCTGCCCGATAGGTGATTTCGGAAAGCTCCATCGGCGTAACCTTATTCTCGGCAACGGCTTTTAAGGTTTGTTGCCATTTTAGTTGGGCAGCCTTTTGAGCCTTTTCTTCTGCTTGCGAATCATAAGTCAGATTTATCGGTTTGCTTTGGGAGACAGTGGGAGTTTCTGTTTGTGCGGCGGGGGCACTTGGGTTAACGGTTACCTCTTCTTTTTTGCTCTCTGCATCCGGAGTGGTGCGGTTGAGAACAAATAAGGGCAAATATCCCTCGTTGTCTGAGCGGATGATATCTCTGTACAAATCATCAAGGCTGGCGGCGTGAGCAGAAGTGCCAAGCCCTAAAAACAGCGGGATAATCCACAAAATTTGATAAATTGTTCTCATTTCTTTATTGCAAGTTTTTTTAACAGTGTAATAATATCAAGAGCTTGCTTCCAGTGCTAGCATATTTTGCGGCTTATAAACAACTAAGGATATAAAATGAAGAAAATCTTTGATTCTATGACAGAATTGGTGGGAGATACTCCTTTGCTCCATTTGCATAAATGGGCAGAAAAACATCAGCTTAAGGCCAATATTTTGGCAAAATGTGAGTTTTATAATCCGTTGTTTTCCATTAAGGACCGTGCTGCCCTAAAAATGATTGAGCAGGCAGAAAAACAAGGCAAAATCACTAAAGATACCGTGTTTTTGGAGGCCACCAGCGGCAATACCGGTATTGCTTTGGCCGCTATTTGTGCCGCCAAAGGCTATAAACTGGTGATTATGATGCCTGAGAATATGAGCAAAGAGCGTATTTTGCTGATGCGCTATTTTGGCGCGGAAGTGGTCTTGACCCCTAAAGAAGACGGTATGCGCGGCGCCTTGGCCAAAGCAGAGTTGTTGAAAGAAAAGAATCCTAATGTGATTATGTTTGACCAGTTTTGTAATGAGGCAAATTTGGATGCTCACCGTTTTGGCACCAGTATTGAAATTTTGGAAGCAACTAAAGGCGAGGTCGATGTCTTGGTAGCCACAGTCGGCACCGCCGGAACTTTGTGCGGAACGGCAGCAACCTTAAAAACAAGTAATCCGGATTTGTATGTTGCGGCGGTGGAACCTCAGAAAAGCGCCGTCCTAAACGGTGGCGAGGCCGGAGAGCACGATATCCCCGGAATTGGTGCCGGATTTGTGCCGCCTTTGTATGATAAGTCTTTGGTTGATGAGGTCATTGATGTTGCAGATGATGAGGCTTGGAGAACAGCTGCCGATATTGCGCTTTGCGAGGGCTTGCCTGTTGGAATCTCTGCCGGAGCAGCTATTGCCGCGGCAACCAAAGTGGCAACGAGAAAAGAGTTTGAAGGTAAAAACATCGTGGTGATTTTGCCCGATGCCATCAATAACTATCTCTCCCGTCTGGGGTAATCTAATTTTGTGGAAAAGTCCTCGGTTTTTCTGGTAACCGTTACTGAATAATATATAATTAAAGTTGGTATACTAAATAGAGAAAAGCAGAGGACTTATGAGCGGAATTAGCTTAACCGCCAGTATGCGGTCGAA
>CALXVW010000116.1 GCA_944392185.1 uncultured Alphaproteobacteria bacterium | reverse complement strand
ACACGACGCTCTTCCGATCTATATTATTCCGGAAGGGATGAAGTTTTCTTTTGCCGAGCAAAAAGAGCCTAAAGGAAACGGCCATGCCGTTTTAATGGCTAAAGAGCTGGTTGGCGACAGAGATTTTATCGTGATGTGGGCCGACGATGTATACGTTAATGTTCATGGCGGTAAAGGTATCTTGGCTCAGCTTTTGGATGTATATCAGCAATACGGCGGCATGGTTGACCATGTGCAGGTCTTTCCTGATGACGAAATCGTCCGCTATGGTGTTTTGGAGGGAGCTGTTCAAGAGGGTAATGTTGTTCATGCTACCGGAAAAATCGAGAAGCCTTCTAAGGATAAAATTCCTTCTAACTTCGGTAGCTTGGGGCCCTATATTTTGCCTAATGCCATTATGGATATTTTGCCAGAGGTGCAAAAAGGAAATAATGGTGAGATTAATTTGGCCGATGCTATGGGCTTGGCCGCCAAACGCGGAATTAAGCTGACCGGTGCCATTTGCGATATCGAGCGTTTTGATTGCGGAACCAACAGAGAGTTGGAAAAATCTAATCTCCGCTTGTCTTTGTTGGAAGATCCAGAGCTCAGAGATTATTGCTGCAAAGTTTTGAAAGTTTGTGCCGCCTAACCGGGGAACGCCCCGGTGCGATTAGCAAGCTGTAACCCGCGCGGCTCCCTTTGGTCGGCGCGCTAATTTTGGGTGCCTTAGAACAATTTAAGGATACTCTGGCTGGCTTGGCTGGTCAGCGACCAGGGGCATTACTTAGCTGTGAGCCGCAAGGCTAAAAAAGCCGCTCCTCACAAAGCGGCTTTTTACGGCTTGCTGGCGTTCGTACCCTAGAACAGCTTAAGTATGCTCTGGCTGGCTTGGCTTGCAAGTGAGAGGGAATTTATTGCTAATTGTTGACGGGTTTGGAGAGCCAGCATATTGGCGCTTTCCTCATTCATATCCGCAAGAGTCAATTTATCCGCCCCCTCAGTCAAAACATTTACTAAGCTTTCAGTAAAATCTTGGCGGGTGGTGATGATGTTATAATTATTCCCTAGCTCTGAGGAATAATTGCGAATAGAGTTTATGGCTGATGTCAACTCCTCTATGGACGCATTTATATCTCCCTGGGTTTGCCACTCAAATATCGTAAACCCTAGAGCTTTAGAGCTCATATCTTTGCCTTGCACTTCCAGCGCTGCGGTGTTGTCTTCATTAAACTTAACAGTAAGCTTTTCTGGCTGTAAAAGATTTATACCCTTATATCCTGCATCCTTGATGAGCGAATCATATTGATTAATGATTTCTTGATAGTTCTTGCCGGCATCGGCCAAATCTTGTTTGGCTGTTTCATCGCTTGAATTACTATCCTCAAAATCTATCTCAACCTTCTCCGGCAAATCCCAAGCAGAGGTGGATTCTAGAGAAAGCTTATCATTAATATTGTCAATCGTGATTTTATTGGTGGTTGTGGTAGATTTATTCTCATCTTTCCAATCTTTTTTAACCTCATACCAATCAGCCTGTCCGTCTTGTTCGACTGCAATTTTTGCTCCTTGTGCAATATTTAGTGTGTTAAATGATGTTCCGTCACTAAGCCCATTATAAAATAAATCTTTTGTGCCAGTATTCAGGTAAACTTGTGCAGATGATAGGATATTTAACTGATTATTAGCGTGTTGGGCCACATACACATTCCCTGTTTTTGTCCCTTCAATAAATAAATTGCCCATTACATTGCAAGTTCCTCCTCCTATTATGTAGAGCGGCCACGAATCTCCTTGTTCAACAATGCTAACTTGCGCGCCTTGGTTGATGTTGCAGATTGAATTACTCTCTATATCCAACGTAGAAGCTCCTGTTCCTGAACTACTTAAAGCCAACAGAGCTTCTTTGTTAATATTAAATGTTGATGAATTGCCTATATCAATAGCAGACCCAACTACTGCTTCGACATTTATTTTGGCATTATCTATATTACATGTTGAGTTAGATATGGACATCCCAATATGTTCAGATTTGATATTAATAATTGTATCTGATTTTGAATTTGTTGCCGGCGAAGTTGCTTTGCCGATATTCAATATTGAATTGTATATACCAAAAGCTGAGCCTTTTTGTGTCTCAATATTTATTATTGCTCCGTCCATATTGCACTGCGAATTAGAAAGATTTATGCCAACATTTTCAGATTCGATATTGATGACCGTCCCTGATTTTAGATTCATCTCCTCTGTGGTAGTCCATTCAATACCCCCACATCCAGCTCCAGCTGATTGAATGTTTATTTTAACATCATGTCCGATATTCATTGCAGTGTTCGTTGCAACAAAGATTCCTAAGCCGCCCACTCCTTCTGATACGATATTTACCTTGCTCCCATTGTCAATATTACATGTACCCTGTAAGGCAATTCCTTTTGCGCTATTTCCCAAAACATTAATATTTATATCACCGCTTATGGTTACAGATGGGCTATCCACACTACTCGAAAAAATTGCCATTTTCCATCCACCACTGTCCGTTCCAGCGACATTAAGATCAAGATTATGCAGATAGGCCGAAGTATTAAGTCCAGAAATTCCAATAGCTCTTATTCCTATGTTATTTTTAGTGCTGTAGCTAATACCTAAATCACTCACCAGACAATTATTTTTAGTAATATTTATCATGTTTTTATCGTTGGCGGTTGTCGTTGTCGCCGATATGGAAGAAAACTTATCAACTTCACTATCATAATTGCCAAAATACCCAACGCCCACCAACTTTTGGTTTTCTTTTAAAGAGATGGCTTTATTGGAATCATCAATATTTCCAAGATCAATATGACCATAGATACAAATAGTTTCTTTATTTGCTTCTATCGCCGAATACAACTCTTGCGCGGTGGTGACAACCGCACCGTTCTCACCAACTTTTTCTTCAAAGAAAGCTTTATCCGGCACTTTTGCGCTTTCTAAGGCTTGATTAGCCACTGCTTTGGCCTGCTCCAAAAACTCAGTGGCACTTTCCAAGGCCGTGGTGGCAGCCTTAATTGTACTCACCGCTTGACCCATGCTGTCTAACAGAGCATTCAAATCATCGGCCCGATTGTTTAAGGATAAAGCTGTGTAGTATGAACTTGGGTTGTCTATGGCGGAATTTACTTTATTACCGGTGGCTAACTTATTTTGAGTAGAGGAAACCTGCCCGCTGATGTTTTGCAGGCTCAATAAATTTGACCGCATACTGGCTGTTAGGCTGATTCCTCCCATTAGTCCTCTACTAATTCCTATTTTGGTATACCGACCTTGATTATATATTTTTCAAGCTCGTTCGCCACTACAAAAGAGGACTTTTCCACACAAATAAAACCCCCATTCGGTTTTACTAAATGGGGGTTTGTGAAAATTCTTTGTGACTATTCTTTGTGGCGGAAAGTAATGCGGCCCTTGGTCAAATCATACGGCGTCATCTCAATATCTACCTTGTCGCCAACCATTACACGAATGCGAAATTTACGCATCTTGCCTGCCGTGTGCGCCAATATCTCAACACCATTTTCTAATCTGACGCGAAACATGGCATTGGGCAATTTTTCAATGACTTCTCCGCTTAGTTCCAACAGTTCTTCTTTACTCATTAAAAATTCCTTTTGCTAAATAACTTTGTGCTATTAATAAACCCAGATTTATTTTTTTGCAAGATTTTTTATCGGTGGGAATGTCAATGTAAAACAGCTTCCTACTCCAACCGTACTGCTTACACTTATTTTGCCGCCGCTCTTTTCTACAATTGATTTGGCTATTGAGAGGCCTAAACCTGTTCCCTTCTTGGCGTTGTCATGTCCTTCGGAAAAGAAAGGATCAAAAATCCTGTTCAAATTTTCAGGCGAAATGCCAATGCCCGTATCTGTAAAACTGATGTTTATGTGTCCGCTTTTGTCTTGTTTGATGTTTATACTTAAAACTCCGTTCGCATCCATCGCTTTAATGGCGTTCATGATAATATTAATTGCCACCATCTTGAAATCTGCATCGTTGCCTCGAATGATTATATCATCAGCAGTTGTATGAAGCTCAATGCCAATTCCTTTGCTTTTGGCCTCAAAATCAAGTAATTGTGTAACATCTGTAATGCTGTCTTTGACATTGATTTGTTGACTGTTGTCTTCTACCGAACGGGCTAATTTTAATAAGCGTTCCGGAACATCTATGCAACGAACCAATTCATGATATATCATTAATAAATTTTTCTTATCTTCTGCTTCATCATCTTTGTTTGCATAAAATTTATCAAGTAAACGCTCTAATATCATTCTTAGCGCCCCTAAGTGATTCTTTATTTCATGCGCAATTGAGGTCGATAAGAAACCTAGTGAGGAGAGTTTTTGCTGGTGCGAGAAGTTAATATCTTCACTTAAATCACGGATGGATTCAACAACATATTTTTCTTTGCCGATGTATTTTAAAGGTGCTGCATTTATTGACAAATGCCGATGCGGAAACGCCGCAAACTGTTGAACAACTTTAACATTGTTTTTATGATTGTGTAAAATCTCATGCAGAGGACAATGAAATGTTTCTAAACTGCATGGAATGCTAATCTTTTGAGAGGCTTCATAACACTTGTTGCAATCTTTTTGAGCTAGCCCAATCTGTTTGTAATAGGCTTTGTTGGCCACGATAACATTGTAATTTTTATCTATGACCCTGATGCCATCAGGAATACTGTCTATCAAAGATTGTAGGAACTGTTCTTTGTCTTTTACCTCGGAAATTACTGCTTGTAAATTGTTTAACATTTGGTTGAAAGTTGTCG
>CALXVW010000115.1 GCA_944392185.1 uncultured Alphaproteobacteria bacterium | reverse complement strand
TGGCATCTGCCAACATTCACCCTCACCGCCCGGAGGTTGTGGTAGAAAAAGCCAACCGGGAAGAAAGCTGGCTCATCCGCCTTGATTGGGATGGAAAATTTCATATGCCGGCAGATACTGACTACTCAGAGGCCTATGCAAGGTCTCGCCAAATTGTATCAGAGCAACAAAATCAAGCCGACGGCAACGGTGCTTCATCACTCTACAGGCCGGAAGATTATCTCTTATACCAATCACCTTCTTGGCTTTTCATGCGGAGGTTTAGCAATTATCAACGTTGCCAGCCTTATATTCAAGAGCAATTGGCATTGCAAAACATTCCGCCTGAAATTGTCGGACAGATGAACTTTTTTGACTTTGCCGAAGTCCTATATAATTGGAGCAAGCGGCATCAGGTCCAACCGTTTGAGAGTCAACGTTCTCAAAACTTCAAGATGTTTGATGCCTGCTATGGCAAAGAATTTGAACAAGTCATGACCATGATGAACTATAAACCGAAATATATAGAGGAAGTGCGTCAAAAAATGCGGCATGGAAGTTGCGATGCAACTCTTAATTTCCACCACAAGACCAATGTTCATAATTTCAAAGAGCTTGAAAAGCCCCATAAGATAAACCTATTTTCCAACACCATGCTCACTTTTGTTCAACCCCACCACCGCGTATTTCACTTTGGCAACGGCTATGATACAGATCCAAACATCGCCTTTTTCGGAGGTTTTGACAAGATTTATCAAATTCAGCGTGACCCCGAAAGAGAGCGGCAATATCTCCAAAGCAATCAGCAATTAATCATAAGAAATGCAGACCATTCTAGATAAAATGAAGCACCTCAAAGGCGCCTATACGGGAAAAAAGATTGACACGGAAACGGTTATTTTATACCAGCGCAAACTTATGCTCAACAATATGCCGCCTTTGCCGCAAGATTGGATAACATTTCTGCACGCTTATAATTCCCTAAGCTATGATGGCGTGAACCTCTTTGGCCTCCACCCAAGAGATGAGACGGATATGGATATTTTATATGAAAATATTTTAATTGAGCAGATACCGCATGAAAAGCTCTTGGTTTTGGGCATGGACGAGCTTGACTATCTGGTCTGGAATGAGGAAACCGGGACTTATCAAAGGATTGACAAAGGCTCTCTTGAGGTGCTAAATACATATAAAAATTGTAAGATAGCCTTGTCAGATTTTTTGAGCTTGGAATAGAAATGACTGGTAATATTTATGAAGATAACGAAAAGAACTTACAACAAGCCGCCGAAACAATCAAAAACGGAGGCCTGGTTGCATTCCCAACCGACACGGTCTATGGACTTGGCGCCAACGTCTATGATGGCAAAGCGGTCGCCTCTATTTTTGAGGCCAAAGGCCGTCCGACTTTTGACCCGCTGATATCACACATCGCAGAGATAGATTTCTTAAAAGAATATGCCGCAACAGATGAAAGGGTTATAGACTTGGCCAAACATTTTTGGCCCGGCCCGCTGACTTTTGTGTTGAAAAGGAAAGATAATATTTCCTCGCTTGATTTAGTCTGCTCAGGCCTGCCCAATATTGCCGTACGTATGCCCAATCATCAATTGGCTTTAAGATTGATTAAAGCTTCCGGTGTTCCGATAGCTGCACCTTCGGCCAATCGTTTCAAGTGTATTTCTCCCACCACCGCCCAACACGTACAAGAAAGCTTAGGCGATAAGGTTGATATGATTTTAGACGGCGGCCCTTGCAAGATCGGAGTAGAAACCACGATTATAGACCTGACCACTCCGCACATGGTCATGCTCCGAGCCGGAGGTTTGAGCAAGGAAGAACTGGAAGAATATACGGGAGAAAAGGTTTATATTTCTCACGGAGACCCCAACAAACCAAGCGCCCCCGGCCAGTTGCTGAAGCACTATGCGCCGAGAATGCCGATGAGAATTAATGTCTCTGAAGAAGACGTCAAAGAAGATGAGTTTTTTATCGGTTTCGGAAAAGTAAGAAGAGCGAACCTAAATTTGAGTCCTTCAGGTGACCTAAATGAGGCCGCCACCAATTTGTTTGCCTATATGAGAGAGGCCGAAACGCATCAAGAATACAAAGGGATAGCCATGTCCCCCATCCCACAGACGGGATTGGGCCTGGCAATAAATGATCGCATCCGCCGCGCCTCCTATCAGGAATAAAATCTAACAAAAAAGCCGCTTTCAACAAGCGGCTTTTTTTTGAACTTACTCAACAAAGTAGTTTCGCAAATAGTTTGGCAAATCCGCCACATTGACACGGGTTTGCTCCATGGTGTCGCGGTCACGAATAGTTACCGATTCCGGCTGATTTTCAATTGTTTCAAAATCAACGGTAATGCACAAAGGTGTGCCCACCTCATCATGGCGGCGATAAGCCTTACCGATATTTCCGGTATTTTCCAAAGCCACACGGCCAATACCGAGTTTAAGCAGATTCTGTTTGATTTCATGGCATTTAGCCATAATTTGCTCATTGTTTTTCTTTAAGGGAATAACTGCCACTTTAATCGGCGCCAAATGTTTTTTGAGTTTGAGCACAATACGGCTGTTTCCGCCACCCAAATCTTCTTCGGTATAAGCTTCTGTCATAACAGCCAAAACGCCGCGATCCACACCCATAGACGGCTCAATCACAAAAGGAATGACCCATTTGTTATCATCGGTCATAATGCAAAGTTTTTGGGTTGAATCTGGATTTTTATGGCAGTGAGAAGTAAGGTTCATTTCTTCTTGCGCCTTGGTGTGGTTGCCAAGATCATAGTCCGTACGATTGGCAATTCCTTCCAATTCCTCCATTCCGTGTGGGAACTGGTACTCAATATCATAACAAGCCTTAGCATAGTGTGCCAAATCCTCCTTAGGAGTGGTGTAGATATTGATATGCTCACGCTTAAGCCCCTGCTCTTCCCACCATTTAATTCTGGCTTCTTTCCAGATTTCGTGCCATTTTTCATCTTCGCCTGGCATCACAAAATATTCAAGTTCGGCCTGTTCAAACTCTCTGACACGAAAGATGAAATTGCGAGGCGTAATCTCGTTACGGAAAGATTTTCCAATCTGGGCAATACCAAAAGGAAGCTTGCGTGAGGTTGCATCAACCACATTTTTAAATTGGGTAAAAATAGCCTGAGCAGTTTCTGGGCGCAGATACCCAAAAGAAGAGCCATCATCAACCGGACCGATATTGGTCTTAAACATCAAGTTAAACGGACGTGGTTCGGTCAAATCGGTAGAGCCGCAGTTAGGGCATTTTCCGTCTTTGATATGGTCTGCTCTGAAACGTCCTTTACACTTGCGGCAATCTGTCATCGGGTCAGAGAAAGTATCTTCATGCCCGGAGTAATGCAAAACCTTTTGGTTTGTAAGAATAGCGGCATCCAGCCCCTCAATATCATCACGCTCATAAACCATAGAACGCCACCAAGCGGCTTTGAGGTTATTTTTGAGTTCCACCCCGAGCGGACCATAATCATACACACCTTGCAAACCGCCATAGATATCGGCATTTTGAAAGATAAACCCACGTCTTTTGCAAAGAGAAACTAACTGGTCCATAGATGTAGCTGGCATTTTCGCTGTCCTTTAAATAAAACTAGTAAAAAATTAACTTCTTAGTTTTATAATGATTAATTCCAAAAAGCAAGTGGAGATATTAAAAATATGGCAAAAACCCCAACAAAAGTAGCATTAATTTACGACTTTGACGAGACCTTGAGCGTCACCTATATGCAAGATTATATCTTGATTCCCTCGTTAGGCATGAAACCCAAGACCTTTTGGCAAAAAGCCAACCAGTGGTCAAAAGACAACTGTGCCGACCAAGTCACCGGTAGTATGTACTACTTCATCAAGACAGCCAAGGAAAAAGGGATAAGCCTAACCAGAGAATACTTCAGAAACGCGGCAAAGAGCATCACCTATTTTGAAGGAGTAGAAGATTGGTTTGAACGTATTAATGAATATGGCAAAGAACGAGATTTGCAGGTTGAGCACTATATTATATCTTCCGGCTATGAGGAAATTATAGCCGGCTCCACCATCCGCAAACATTTCAAAGACATATTTGGCTGCTCCTATGCTTTTGGAGAAGACGGCACCCCTGTTTGGCCGGCCAGAGTAGTGAATTATTCCACTAAAACGCAGTATCTCTCCAAAATAAACAAAGGGCTAGGAAAAACGGAAGACCGTGCGGTCAATGAGTTTATGGAAGATGAAAAACGCCCCATTCCCTTCCGCCGCATGATATATTTTGGTGATGGAATGACCGATATTCCTTCCATGAAGCTCACCAAAACCAGAGGCGGCAACGCAATAGCTGTTTACCAACCCAAAAGCAAACACAAAAAGAATGCCATTAAACTGCTGAGCGATGACCGCGTAAATTTTGCTCTCCCGGCAGATTATCGAGAAGGCAAACAGCTGGATATGGTTGTCAAAACCATTTTAGACAAGCTTGCAACCGAGAGAGACTTGGAAGAACTCCAAGCCAAAGAAGAAAAGAAAAAACTGGTCAAGCGACTAGGGGCATAACTTAGCTGTCAGCCGCTCAACTCACAAAGTTCGTTTCGCTGGCGCAAGTGCCTTAGCCAAACAAATATTGCCCTCTTGCACAAATTAATTGCATTTTAATTTTTCTGCTCTAATATCTGTGGTGCAGGAGCGAGTTGCCCCTGCGGAGTATCAGAGCTCCTTACGAGAAAAAGAACAACTCCTTTCACGGGGAGCTGGGGATATAAGGCAATGCACGAATAACCCAGACTGTTCTCGTACAGTTGTGAACTCCCCTCCTTGACTAAAATTCAAGGAGGTTTCTTTTTTCAAGAAATTTAGGAGTTTAAAACGATGAAATACAGAACCATTCAAGAAACCTGGCGGCAAGAAATCGGCCCGCAATTAAGGCAAATCAGGTTAGATAAAAAGCAAACAATCAGCTTTGTGGCAGAGCAATTAAAATTTCCCGTTGATTGGATTGATATAATTGAGTGTGGACGTAAGCTCTCTTTTAAGAAATACTACCGCCTCGTCCAATACTATGGCAAAAAAATCAATATCCAACTAATCGACTAAATTTAAAGCCTCGTTGAAACGAGGCTTTTCTAAAATAGTTTAAGTATTGATTGGCTCGCCTGGCTTGCTAGAGAGAGGGAGTTAATCGCTAATTGCTGGCGGGTTTGTAGAGCCAGCATATTGGCGCTCTCCTCATTCATATCCGCAAGCGTTAATTTATCTGCCCCCTCGGTTAAAACATTTATCAAACTTTCGGTAAAATCTTGGCGGGTGGTGATGATATTATAATTATTCCCTAGCTCTGAGGAATAATTGCGAATAGAGTTTATGGCCGATGTTAGCTCTTCTATGGACTTATTGATATCCCCTTGGGTCTGCCAATCAAATATCGTAAAACCCAAAGCTTTAGAGCTCATATCTTTGCCCTGCACGCTTAAATCTGAACTACTATCCTCATTGAACTTAACCGTCAATTTTTCTGGCTGCAGAAGGTTGATGCCTTTATACCTTGCATCCTTGATTAAAGAATCATATTGTGACAACGCCTTGTTATATTGAGCCTGATAGTTTAACAAATTCGCTGTTTCTATTAAGCTTGTGTTGTTTTCTTCTTCCTGATTCTTTTGCTCTTGCTCGGCAATAACATCTTTGGCCGTTTGCCATGAATTGGTGTTAGCTACATTTAAAATACTTTCAACATTATCATAAGAAATATTAAAGTTAGTCCCTGATGTATTCTGATAATTATAATCCGATTGCACCTCATACCACTTGGTGGCACCATTTTTTTCAAAAGCTATTCTCGCCCCCGCCGCTATGTCTAAAATGTTTGGATTAGAAGTAGCTGCTGGAAAACCAATAATAATACTGCTTGTATTGTTGTTAAAATAGACACAGGCCGTATTTTCTATATTTATATAACAATCATTGACGTTAGATATTGTGGAAATGTATCCTTTACATTCTAGATTTCCGCCAACATTTAAAGTGCTTGAGTATACCAAAATTCCAGGAGTACCTGTGCTTTCCACGTAAACATTTGCATTTGATGCTATATTTACAATTGCATGGTTTTCTAGATGTATCCCGTAGCTAGCATTTGACTTGATTCGGACTGACGACTCTGAGGCAATATTAACAACGGCATTTCTTATTGCCCAGATGCCCTTACTTGATGCTTGTACAGTTTTAATGTTTAAGCAAGTTTCTGAATCTACATTGCAAATGGAATTATCTTCAGATAAAATTCCATGTCCCCATTCTGCCTTTGTTTCTATAGAGAAATTTCCATTTAGTTCAAGCTTCCCTCTGTTACGTATCGCTGTAAAATTGGCATCTATATTTAGATTTTTTAAATCTACCTCGGCATTTGTATCAATACGGATAGCAGCATATCCATTGGTATCTGCCAAAGAGCTTTTATAATCTACACTTAAATCACTAACCAAATTGCCGGTTTTGCTGATAGTGATGAGATTTTGGGCTTTGGTAT
>CALXVW010000114.1 GCA_944392185.1 uncultured Alphaproteobacteria bacterium | reverse complement strand
AAAAAATCCGGCCCAGATAAGGTTTAGCATATTTCTTCTCCTTTCCTCACTCTAGGCCTAAAAGATAAAAATATAATTAAGCCTTTTTTATTCGATGGCGCAAATAAAATGTATAAATCAGCAAAGCTGCCAAAATTATCAGCGAAGAGCAAAAGAACATTTTTGAATAGCCCACCAACTCAGCCAAAGCGCCCAAGGTCAGAGCGCCCAAGCCGTTGCCCAAGTCTATGCCGCTGTAAAACGTGGCATTGGCGGCACCTAAGCGGGCGGATTTTACTCCTTTGACAACCATGGTTTGCAGCGTCATTTGCGCGGCGCCGAAACCTAAGCCGAAAATAACAGCCGCCAATAAAAACATTTCCAACTTTGTGGCTGAAGATATCATCAGCAATGAAATTATCAGTGCCAAGAAACCCGGTATCAGCACAATACTGTAGCCTTTGCGGTCAACAACCTTACCGATAAAAAGTCGGCTTGAAAAAATAGATATGGCATAAACACTGAAAAACCACCCGATATTATCTATCCGTTCTGAAGCTGCGTAAAGCGGTAAAAAGCTTGCTATTCCACTAAAGGTAAATGAGTTGCAAAAAACCAAAAATGTCGGACCAAACGCCTGGTGCTCATAAAGCCCTTCTTTGAGAGATATGTTTTGGGGTCTATATGCTTTGTATCTTATGACCATGGCCAGCAAAATACTTACAACGACTAAGATCCCCGCAAACTTAAAGGTATTTGAAAATCCGTATAAATGCGCAATATATAATCCGGCCGCCGGTGCTATCGCCATTGATAAACTGTTGGAAAGGGCAAAATACCCAATCCCCTCCCCTAAGCGCTCTTTTGGCAGCAAATCTGCCGCAATGGTGGCGTTTGAGGTGCCGGCAATGCCCCAGCCAATACCATGGATAAGCCTGATTGCCGCAATCAGAACCAAAATTTGTACCAAAGCGTAAGAAAAAGCGCCGATACACAAGATTACCAGCCCAAGCAAAAATACTTTGCGGCGGCCAAACTTGTCCAGCGCAAAACCGGCAAACGGCCTACTTATCAGCGAGGTTACGGTAAACACACCCATAATCAGACCTACAACAGAATCACTGCCGCCAAGCTCATGTATATAAAGCGGAAGAGTCGGAAATATCATCTGAAAGCTGAAAAATATGAAAAAATTTATCAGCATAACCGAGATAAAACTATGGGTGAAAATCGGCCGCTCTTTCATTTTTTCTCCTATATAAATCGGCTTTGCTTTGTTTATATAGTCTTTTTGCGTCTTTTTTTAAGGCGGGTCAGCTTATCGCTCACTACTGCAGTGTCGCGACCGGTGCGCGCCAGGCGGTCATACATGCGCTCAATTTCTTTTTCCAAATAGGCCTGTTCTACATCATTAGCCAGTTCCTGGCGCTCTTCCGTGGAACCTCTTTCATTAATCAGGCGCATATAATCCAATATATGTTCAACCCAAATACTGCTATCTACTTTACGCTTGAAAAAATAAGGCAGCTCATAGGCTAGTTGGCGCGCTTGCGCATAGGCCTCTTGCGTGCTGGCACATTTATTGTTCTTTATTTTAAGCAGACGAAAGGCAATTTCAAGCTCTTCACTGTTGTCCACCACAATAAAAGGAATTCGCTCCGCAAAACCGCTGGCTGATAGAACTTTCAAATATTCAAGAATATGATAGAAGAACCCGTTAATATTATAGATAATAAAAGGTTTGGCTTGTATAAAGCCATCTTGCATGGCCACACAGTCATAGGCCAGCTCATCTAGGGTACCAACTCCACCGGGCGCAAACAATATGATATCTGCCTCAAACAGTTTCTTTTTGCGGTTCTCCAATGTGTCTGTCAGAACAACATTGTTTATCTTTTTTAGGAATTCATCGGTTTTATATAACTTAAAATATTCTTGCGTTGTTATTCCGACAATCGGATCTACTCCGTGATAGTGCTTGTCTCCGTCTTTTTCCCAAGTATCCATAACACCTCTGGCAACACTGCCCATAATCCCGGTGTCTGAAAAACCATAGTCCAAACGAAAACCCATTTTTGCTATTTTTACACCAAGATTATAGGCCTCTTCTTCATATACCGGATCATTCCCGGGGCGAGAACCGCCGGAAACGCACACTCTTAAATGCGGCTCTTCATTGGGATTTTCTATATTTTGGTCTTTTTCCATGTTTCCTCTCTTTTTTGAGACTAAAGTTCCTCAATATCGCCAAGAGCTTGTTTGGCGTAGAAATCTGCGGTAAACTCATCTAACCTGCCCTCTTCTATCGCCGTCCTCAGCCCCTGCATCAGCCGTTGGTAATAGCGGATGTTGTGCCAGGTCAAGAGCATCACCGCCAAAACCTCATTGCATTTCTGCAAGTGATGAATATATGCTCTGGAATAGTTTTTGCAAAGAGGACAATCGCACTCGGCCTCCAAGGGGCGCGGATCTTCTCGGTGGCGGGCATTGCGAATGTTTATCGTGCCTCTGGCCGTAAAGGCCTGGCTGGTGCGCCCGGAGCGGGTCGGCATCACGCAGTCAAACATATCTACCCCGCGCAAAACTGCGCCGACAATATCATCCGGGCGGCCTACCCCCATCAGATATCTCGGCTTGTCATCAGGCAACATTCCCGGGGCATAGTCCAAAACCTTAAACATGGTTTCTTGCCCCTCGCCCACGGCCAAACCGCCAATGGCATAGCCGTCAAATCCTATCTCGCGCAGTTTCTCGGCTGAAAAAGCCCGCAAATCTTCATAGTCTCCGCCTTGCTGAATACCAAAAATACCGTAGCCATCCCTATCGGTAAAAGCCTCTTTGCTCCTTTTGGCCCAGCGCATGGACATTTCTACCGATTTCTTAACCTTGTCATAAGGCGCCGGCAGTTTGACGCACTCATCCATGCACATGGTGATGTTTGAATCCAGTTTGTGCTGTATCTTGATTGATTCCTCCGGCGAGAGAAAAAACTTTTTACCATCAACATGGGAAGAAAAATGCACGCCCTCCTCACTTAGTTTGCGCAAGCCTGATAAGCTCATAACCTGAAAACCGCCTGAATCGGTTAGAATCGGCTTATTCCAATTCATAAACTTATGCAAGCCGCCCATTTTCTCCACCAAATCAGCCCCTGGGCGAAGCATGAGATGGTACGTATTGCCCAGCAAAATCTCCGCTCCCGTGGCAGCTACGGATTCCGGCATCATCGCTTTGACTGTGGCGCAAGTGCCAACCGGCATAAATGCCGGCGTGTTTACTATACCGTGTTTGGTGTGCAGGCGGCCGCGGCGGGCTTTGCCTTGGCGGGCCAAAATCTCAAATTTCAACGACATTCTTTTCTTCCTTTCTTTCTTGATTTTGGATAATGCCCTATTTTTTACAAAATTGCAACCCCAGGCGACGGCCTGGAGCGATTAGCAAGCTGTAACCCACACCACTCCCGCTGGTCGGGGTGCTGGTCGCCAGTGCCATAATCAAATAATCTTTGCCCTCTTACAAATAAAGCGACCGAAGCGACTTAGTTTTGCTCTTGGCAATGCTCCTAGTTATCCACAGATTTGACATCGGGGAAAAAAGTTGTTATAAATTGATAAGATGTTGTAACTTATACATCTTAGCAGTCTGTTTAAGCAAACAGGCTGTTTTTTTTGTTTTAACCGCCCGCCTATTTGGCGGGCTTTTTTATAAGGAAAAAGCATATGTTTGATTTTCTTAATAATCCTTGGGAGACTGACGAACAAAAACGTCAAAAATTGAACAACTCTCAAACACAAACACCTTTTAATGGACAACAAACCCAAATGACACCAAGACAAATGGTGGAACAGGCTTGGGACCAAAGTGTTGCCAAACAAGAAGCTAAAGAACAAGCTTATAAGCCGATGGAAAGCATGTCTACTCACGATGCCGTCAAATATGCTTGGAACAAAAGCCTCGCTGAACAAGAAGCTAAAAAAAGCTCACAAGAGTATAAACTTGGCACATTAAGCGGTAGAGGAGAATCTAATAATAATTATTGTGCTGTTGGAGGAGATCAAAATGGAGGGTACAGCTTTGGAAAATATCAAATTGCTACAAAACCAGGAACGATGCAAGATTATATAAAATACCTAAATCAAAACCAACAGTATAAATCTTTTGCAAACAATCTTAATAATGCGGGAGGGAATCAGGCAGCTCTTCGTGGAGATAAGGCGTTTATTAATGAATGGCAAAAACTTTGTAAGGATGATGACTTTAATCAAGCTCAGGAGAACTTCATTTTTAAAACCCATTATATTCCCATAAAAAATAAGCTTAATAAAATTCCTGGTTTAAATATTGATAAAAGGAATCCTGTGGTAAAAGATGTTGTATTTTCATCTGCTGTGCAGCATAGAGGAAATACTCCAACTATTTTTCAACGAGCTTTTCCTAATCAATCTTTAAGTCAAATGTCAGATGAAGATATCATAAACGGAATTTATAATGAACGAAAAAACACAGATCGTTATTTCTCAAAATCTACTCCTGCTGAACAAAATTCAGTTAAAAAACGGCTTGAAGAAGAACGCTTGGAAGCCTTGCGCCTATTGAGCATAAACCAATAAAATATTACACCCGCTAGGCCTGCGTTTCAGAGCAGGTCTAGCATCCTCTTGAGTAATCATAAGTAAAGCGAATTAATTCTTGAAGTTGTTTCTGCCAAAGAGCCGATGGGATCATCTTTGCTGCAGTTCCACAAGAAAAAATATCTTCTTCACTCTCAATACAACGGCTACTTTGATTTGCTAAAGCAAAATAAGTATTTTGATAACTCTGTTGTAGAATATCTATATCTTGAAGCAATTTTTCTTTAGGTTTTTGTTGTTTTGCAAGCAAGAAATTTTGGTTAATCAATTTCTGCAATTCCACTTTTAGACATTCATTCTCTTCATTAGTGATTTCAATCATTTCCGCATCTGAGTATAATTGATCTTTTTGCCATTTGGGGCTAACACATTTTGTCAGCAAAGCCTGAACTTCTTGTTCCACTTTCTGGCAATTTACTTCCTCTGCTTTTGCCTTCATGTCAAAACAAAACAGCATACTCAAACAAACTATAATCCACTTTATTTTCATATTAAGCTCTCTTTTTACGCATAATACCAGAATCAGATTTTAGATTAACTCAAAAAAGACTTTTGACAAGAGCTTTATCTCCCTATGTTGCCAGGCTGGTCAGCGCTGCCAAAGCCAGGGAACGCCCCGGTGCGATTAGCAAACTGTTACCCGCAAGGCTAAAAAGCCACCTCTCAAGGTGGCTTTTTACGGCTTGCTGGCGCAAGTGCCATATTCAAACAAATACTGCCCTCTTACATAAATTAATTGCATTTTAATTTTTCTGCTCTAATATCACCAGTGCAGACGCGAGTTGCGTCTGTGGAGTGTGACAGCTCCGTACCATGGAACCATCTCCTCTTTTAGGGGAGCCGGGGGAATAAGGCTATGCACGAAGAACCCGGACTGACATGGTACAGTTGTCAACTCCCCACCTTGATTAAAAATCAAGGTGGTTTTGTTTTAACAAAACAAGGAGTGAGAAAAATGACTGAAACTCAAACTTTTTACAATGATAATCCTTCTAACACCGATCTCACTCACAAAAGACTGCGCTACCTGATTTGCCAACTTTATCACTTAGAAGGACAATGGGAAAATTTGCCCAAAAAAACCAAACATAAACTCTGGCGAGCATTGCAGACCAAAACCCTGCAAAACATCTTGAGCGATATGCCTGATTTTTCTTATCCTTTCATCCTACCCTAATCCTTTTTAAATACAAAAAAACAGAGGAAAAACAAACTGTCTTTCCTCTGTTTTGCGGTTTTCGCTAGGGCTTTTCTGCCCCGCATAGAGCCTTTCACTTGCGAAGGCTCTCCTCAACCGCCGCTTGGGCGGCTGTTTCTTTTACCTCATACTTTGTGTATGAGGCATGGCCCCCGAAGTATCGCTCGATATCTTTCGAGCCGGAGGCCCCGAAGTGGCACTTATTGCACACGGCGCTGCACCGTGTCGGGGTTATCCCGTTGCAATAAATGCTTGTTGATCCACAACAAGGACACTTTAACTGTGCCATATTTTTTACCTCCGCACCAATTTATTCGGGCTGGTTTGGAGGATTTATTTTTACCCATTTTTATTCGGCTGAGTTTCTTGACAGGTATCAGCCAACTAACCTGTTATTGATTTTCAAGAATGAATTTGGTTATTTCATCCTGAATCTCAATTTTGGGACAACCGACGAAGTTTCCACCCCGCCAGCAGCCGTAACCCTGAAACTTGTCATATACCTTACCGACAAGCTCAGACTTTCCAAAATACAATGTCCGTCCTTCGCGGAAGCGGAACAAAATATTCTGGCTGGGCTGGTCCCAGAAGGCGGCGTCTGTCACCGGAGCAAAGCAGAAGTGCTCCAGCTCGATAACAAACACACCGTTTTCAATTTTTTTCTCCTCGTAGGCCTTCATGGCTTCCGCCACCAAGTCCTCCGAGATGCCCTGGGCGTTCCAGTCCATGCGGCGGATTTCCTCCACCTCAGAACGGCTTGCACCCATTTCCAACATCGCGGGAATGTACCCGCTGTCGTTCGCAGCGATGAGCTGCTGCTGACGTGTTGGCTGCAGGTTTAACATTTCCAGCACCTGCAGAACGCTGGCGGGCCGACCGACGTATGCGTCATGGTGGTCGACCACGAGACATTTCGCGAAGAGGTCTTCGCTGATGTCATTTTTTAATTCCACCAACACCGGCGTGAAACCGTTGTCAATGGCTTTTTGAATCTCCTCCGCATAGGAAGAAGCTGATGCTCCCCAGCAGAGGTTCTTATCTTCAAACGGCACGCCGTTCTCAGATAAGATTTTTTTTATTTCCTGCATCTCGAGGTCGTTACCCCCGAGGAAAAAATTTTTCATAATAAAAATTTTTAATTTCGGCACATTTTATGAAGGCTGACACCGTTTACCTTTTTTGGAAAAGTAAAGGGGCGCTGAGCACCCCTCCACTCTACCCTGACGCTGATATTACTCAGCGTCTTTCAGATAGTTGAAGCCAACCTCCGTGAAGGTCGGTTTCTCTGCACCGATTTCGGAGCAGAGAGCTTCCACTATCTTTGTCCACGCCTCAAGGTCGTGGACGAAGGAGGGGTTCGCCTCCGCGGAAATGACTATGTCATCTCCCTGCTCGGCCATACCGCAGGACACATATGTGCCCGTGTTGGCCATATGGCGAGCAGCGGCCTCCTGCCACTTGGCGCCTGCCTCAAGAAGAGGCATGTGGGCTGTGGCAGTGAAGCCAATGGTTGCCTGTCCGGCCCCCCGCAGTCCGACGCTGAGCGTGGTCTGCTTCAGAGCCTTACGAAGCTTTTCAGCTTCCGCAAGGATCTCCTCAGCCGAACCCTCCGCGCGGTATGCGCCTACCGGCTCACCGCCTTTCGGACATCCCCAATCGGTGTGGTAAACACACACGCCGGGGAGAACCGGACGACCGAGAGCTGCCGAAACAGCCTCAGCCGCGTTGGACGGGGTAGCGGTGTTTCCGGAGCCTTGATATCCTGCGACAAGGCCGCAGAAAATCAAATTCGACACCATGTTGCTGTTATTTGCGTTTGCCATAATCCTTAATGATTATGCTTTCAAAAACTTTGGGCGGATAGCTTCTCTTGTCTTTCATTCAGGGATTGATCTAGTTTTAAGTCATAACCTACTAAACTTCAGTCATGGGGCGGATTTGCAACATTGCCCTAATAAATCAATTTGAATTGCCAACAAGATATTTTTTCTGCTTACTTATCTCTGAAAGGTGTTTCCGGGGCCTTGAAATGAGTGCTTATTTGCTCAAAACAAAACCTCAGAAACGGTGAATAATTAAAAAATCCCCAACGATCAGGTTCAAACAAAAATGTATGAACAAAATCGATAAGCCTTGGGGAGGCCAATACCGCCGAAGCAGTGCCTAGTAGCAGCCCCAAGGGGGAATATATTTAACTATTCTTATTTCAAATCAATAAGCCTTATTATGGCAAATTTATTCGTATAAAAATAGTCTTAATAACTTCGCTACATTTTCAATATACCACATTTTTCCGAGTCGCACAATAGGGTATCGCAAATTTTAGACGAAATAGCCGGAATCTTGTGCCGCTAAATCATTTTTTCCTTATTTTTTGCTGGACAGGGGGGAGGTTGTGTGATAATCCTTGTCGCTCATTTGTTATAAATTGCAGTTATTATGAACAAGAAAACTTTTGCGCTTATTCTTTTTGCGCTCGGTATGGCCGCGATTTCTTCTGGTTGCTCCTCTAGAAACAATTCTGCTGCCGTATCTGATAGTTATGTATTTTCTAAGGCTGAAAATCAATTTTTGGTGGATGCTGAGGAACTGTCTCAAGACGGAAAATTTGTCAGAGTTAAACTTTCTTTCGGGCTGCCAAAAATTGAGGAACGCCGCTTGAAGCTTTCAACCCTGCCCTTGGTGTTTAACCAAGACGCATATGGCAAGCTTAAGCTTGAACTCAAGAGCGGAAACATTCTCTGGTTTGATGACAACGGCAATTGCTGGCTTGGTGTCAATCTCGGAGATACACTCCAATACGGCGGAAAGTCCGTGGTGAGAGCTCTGCGTTTTAAAAGCGATGTCTTTTGGCGCGATGAGCCTTATCTTGAATTATTGTAAAATTAAAGGCTGCCCTTTGCGGACAGCCTGTTTTTTTTACTCTTCGCTTGTTTCTTCTGGCTCATCTTCTCCTTGCGGATTGATGTCTACCGCATAGCCGGTGGCTCTGACCGTGCGGATATAGTCCGGACCAAACTCGTTTAACGACTTACGCAATCTCCTGATATGCACGTCTACCGTCCGAGATTCCACATAAATATTATCTCCCCAAACGTTTTTGAGCAGAAACTCACGAGAGAAAACTTTACCCGGAGTTTCCATCAGCATTTTCAAAAGCCGAAACTCCGTCGGACCTAAATGAATATAATTCTCGCCTCTGAAAACTTTTTTCTCCACCAAGTCCATGCGGATATCCTCAAACATAAGTTCTTTTTGGGTTTCTGGCTCCGGCGCACGGCGCAGCTGCGCCTTGACCCTTGCCAAAAGCTCCGGCACCGAAAATGGTTTGGTGACATAATCATCCGCACCTGCCGTCAAGCCTTTAACCTTGTCTTCCTCCTCACCTTTGGCGGTGAGCATAATCACCGGAATCCCTTTAATATCAGGCTTGGAACGTATCAGCTTGCAAATCTCCACCCCGGACATCTCTGGCAACATCCAATCAAGCAATATGACCGAGGGGCGTTCTTTTTCTATCTCTGCCAAGGCTTTTGAGCCGCGGCTTTCTACCAAAACCTTGTAGCCCTCTTTTTCCAGATTGTAACGCAGCATCAGGGCCAGTGCCTCTTCATCTTCTATAACCATTACCAAATGTTGCATCCTTCCTCCTTTAGGCCTTGCGCAAGGCCTCTATATTTTGCTTGTATTTTCCGCCATCAAAAACCGCCGTGCCGGCAACCAAAACATCTGCTCCGGCAGATATGACCTTTGCGGCATTGGCTTTGTTGATGCCGCCGTCAACCTCAATTTCTATTGCCCTTTGACCTATCATCTTCTTGACTTGGGCAATTTTTTCCAACTGGCTGTCTATAAACTTTTGGCCGCCAAAGCCCGGGTTAACGCTCATTACCAAAATCAAATCTGTCTTGTCCAGCACATATTCCAAAACCTCCGGCGCGGTTGCCGGGTTGAGCGAAACACCCGCTCTGCACCTATATTTGCGAATCTCACTCAAGGCTCTGTCCAAATGGCGGCAGGCTTCGGCATGGACAGTGATGATATCTGCTCCGCTTTTGGCAAACCATTCTATCTTCTTTTCTGGCTCAACAATCATTAAATGGACATCAAAGATCAGCTTGCTGTGCGGACGAATGGCCTTTATAAGCCCGGGGCCAAATGTGAGGTTTGGCACAAAACAACCGTCCATAACATCAAAATGCAACCAATCGGCGCCGGCTTTTTCCAGTGCCGACACCTCTTTTTGCATATTGGCAAAATCTGCCGACAACAGGCTTGGAGATATCTTTACCATATTTTGCTCCCATATCTTTGCTATGATCTTATCTTAATCAAATATACTTAAAACTAAGTAAAAAAAGCTTAACCTATCCTTTGGAGGGCTTGTTTTTTGATATTTGATGTTTATTTCTCCCTTGAAACCGTTTTTTTAACCCCAAAGGAGATTTATTATGGCTGAAATGGCTCAAAAAATCATTAAACTCAACAAAGATGAACTCATTAAAGAACTCAATGTGGCTTATGCCGAAGAATGGCTTGCTTATTATCAGTATTGGCTGGGAGCTCAGCTCATGGTCGGCCCGATGCGCTCTGCCATCAGTGAAGAATTTATGGAGCATGCCAATGAGGAGCTCAAACACGCCAAATGGCTTGCTGAGCGCATTGTCCAACTCGGCGGAACTCCCGTTCTTGATCCCTGTGATTGGAAAAGTGTGGCTCAGTGCAAATATGAAGCCCCGGTTAACACCTATGTCTTGAACCTGATTGAGCAAAATGTGGTTGGAGAGCGCTGCGCCATTGCCCGCTACCAGAAAATTTGCGACATGACTTTCGGTAAGGACTACGAAACATTTAGAATATCTGAAAAAATCTTAAAAGAAGAAATTAAGCATGAGCAAGAAATCGGCGATTTTGGCGAAGATATCCGTGCTGGCATAAAATATGGCGATAAACTTCAATAAAATATAACCCTTTGTTTTAAAACAATAAAACCGTTTGAGAGCCTCTCGGACGGTTTTATTTATTGACATATTTGTCCAAATATTCCACAATAGCCTCAAAATCAGATTCGCAGATTCGCTAATATATAAAGAGTTTTATCTTGCGAATTATGCTTTTATAAGAAGCAAACCATAATCATACTCCAAATAATCGTCGGTTTGCCTTATTGCATAAGATTGCAGATAAGCGAAAGGCCTGAAAGATGAAAATCTTTCAGGCCTTTTTGCTTGGATCTTCTTAGGACCTTCTGGCCGGACTAACCCTCTTGTAGAACTTGAGAGTTATCGGGAAGCCTCCCACCATCACACCGGTTCCGTCAGGTTTGGGAACCGCGCCGACGTCCAGGTTTGTCCGCAACGTATATTCTTCACTGTAAGCTCCATCCTCAAAGTACCAGCGCACAAGAGAACTTCCGTCCTCTTGCGAGATGACCTCGACCTGACGTTCCTTATCCGAAATTTGTGAAGGTACCTTGTAGGTTCTGGGACCGCCTACCTTGGTGGCATCGAAGGCATCTTTGTACGATGTTCTTGCATCTTTTGGTTTTGGAAACATAAATCTAAAATTTAAAGTTAGACAATACAGCTACCCATATAAGAAGACTTTTTCTACATAAATATAGGCAACCAATAATTTTTTATTTTGTCTATATTCGTACTATGCCCAAATCTAAATTGCAACCGTTATTTTAGAGTATCCATGATTTTTATGGCGGTTTTTAATCCATCTGCCGCGGCTGAGACTATTCCGCCGGCATAGCCCGCTCCCTCCCCGCAGGGATATAATCCCAGAATCGGGCTTTGGTGGTTATCATCCCGCATAAACCTAACAGGAGATGAGCTCCTGGTCTCAACTCCGGTCATGACCGCACCTTTGTGAGCAAAGCCTTTGAGTTTTTTATCCATCTCGGGGAGGGCTAGTTTGAGAGTATCTGTTACAAAATCAGGCAAAATGCCGCTGATGCTCCGCAGCACAACCCCGCAGGAATAACTCGGCTCCACATCTTGCAGAGCCTTAGACGGGCGATGCGCCAGAAAATCTCCCACCAATTGCGCCGGGGCCGCATAGGTGCCGCCGCCTTCAATAAAAGCTCGCCGCTCTAAGGTGCGTTGCCAATACATGCCCCGAAGCGGATGTTTACCCTCAAAATCATCCGGTGTGACGCCTACCAGCAAGGCGGAATTGGCATTTTTCTTATCTCTCCCGTAGTAACTCATGCCATTGGTGACCAAATGCCCTTCCTCTGAGGCGGCCGCCACCACCTCGCCGCCCGGGCACATACAAAAAGTATAAGCCGAACGCCCATTTGGCAAATGAACCGCCAATTTATAGTCCGCCGCGCCCAACCGCTCATCTCCGGCATGAGAATGATATATCGCCTTGTCTATCAAGCTTTGCGGATGCTCTATCCTCACCCCGACCGAAAAAGCCTTGGCTTCCAGCGGAATCTTGTGCAAATACAACATCTCAAACGTATCTCTGGCACTGTGACCTATTGCCAGAACCAAGATCTTTACCGGTTCCTCATAGGTATTACCGTTTTCATCCCTAATCCTTACTGCTGTCACCTTCCCGTCTTTGCTGATGATGACATCCTCCAGCCTATTGTTAAATCTATATTCTCCGCCTAAAGCCTCTATCTTTTCTCTGATGTTGCGAACAATCCGTGCCAATTTATCCGTGCCTAAATGCGGTTTGGCCAAATACAAAATATCTTCCGGCGCTCCGGCAGAAACAAATTCTTTAAAAACCTCTGCGGTGTAAACATCTTTCTTAATCCCGGTCATTAGCTTGCCGTCTGAAAAAGTGCCGGCTCCGCCCTCGCCAAACTGGACGTTGCTCTCGGGATTTAGCTTTCTGTTCTCCCAAAAGATTTTGACTTCTTTTTGGCGTTTGGAAATTTCTGAGCCACGCTCAAGAACTATCGGCTTTAGCCCCGCTTTGGCCAGGGCAAGCGCCGCAAACATTCCGGCCGGACCACTGCCGACAACTATCGGCGGTAAATCTTGCGCACGTTTTTTCTTTATCTTTAACGGTTCTTCGGGAATAATCTTTTCCGCGCACAGCCTTTTCTCGCTCAAAAACCTTTCTTCCTCAGCCGATTCAATATCTACCGTATAAACAAAATAAACCTTATCTCGGCTGCGGGCATCTGTTGCGCGTTTGACAATCTTAAAACTTTTGAAAGGCTTGCGCGCCTGCAGCTCTTGAGCCACAAGCTCCGGCAAGGTATCTGTCTTCACTTCTATATCAAACTTTAGATTGCTTATGCGCAACATCCTCTTTTCTCCTTATTTTCCCTTCTTATAACAAAAAAGGCGATGATTGTCATCGCCTTTTTCAACTCTTTTAGGAAAAATTCCTAGATTTCTCCCGCTGCATAGCGTTTTGCCATATCCGACATCAACATCGGCTTAATTTTATCGGCATGACCGGCGGCGCCAAATGCAATATAGCGAGCTTCGCAAACTTTTTGCATTTCCTCAATGGCCGGTTTTAAGTATTTGCGGGGGTCAAACTCTTTCGGATTCTCGGCAAAGAGTTTACGAATCGCACCAGTAATGGCCATGCGGCAGTCGGTATCAACGTTTACTTTGCGAACACCGGACTTGATACCGCGAACAATTTCTTCCACCGGAACACCATAGGTTTGCGGAATGGCACCGCCATAAGCGTTAATCAGATCTTGCAGCTCTTGCGGAACAGAAGATGAACCATGCATTACCATGTGAGTGTTGGGAAGTTTTTTATGAATCTTCTCAATAACATCAATGGCCAAAATCTCACCATCGGGCTTGCGGGTGAATTTGTATGCTCCGTGAGAGGTTCCAACCGCAACAGCCAAAGCATCCAAATGAGTCTCGGCTACAAAATGAGCGGCCTCATCAGGGTCGGTGACCAGGCGTTTTTTATCAATAACACCTTCAGCGCCGTGGCCGTCTTCTTTATCGCCTTTGCCGGTTTCAAGAGAACCAATAACGCCAAGCTCGCCTTCTACAGAGGCACCAACGGCATGCGCGCGAGCAACAACCTCTTTGGTGACGCGAACATTGTATTCAAAAGAAGACGGGGTTTTGCCGTCTGCTTCCAGAGAGCCATCCATCATTACCGAAGAATAGCCGTTTACAATGGCAGATTGACAAATGTCTACTGAAGAACCATGGTCTTGGTGCAAGCAAATCGGCAGCTCGGGGAACATCTCTATTCCGGCGGCAACCATGTGACGAATCATCGGGTCGCCGGCAAATTTGCGGGCGCCGGTTGAGGTTTGCAAAATAACCGGGGCATTAACCTTTCTTGCAGCTTGCAAAACAGCAATAATCTGCTCCATATCATTAATGTTAAAAGCTGGAACGCCATAGTTGTTCTCAGCTGCATGGTCAAGAATCTGACGCATTGTGACTAAAGGCATTATCTTCTCCTTCAAATATTTTAACTACTCACCGCAAATATATTACGGTGAGCTTTTTTTGCAAGCTATTTTTGATGATTGTGATACTTTATGACCATCAACAATATCGGAAAAGAAAAACACAAACACAGACTGTTGAACACCACCATCTGCACAGAACCCAGATATCCGCCGTATATCACCCAGCAAAGAACACCCAAGTTATAAATAATGTAGGTGCCTAAAGAAAAACCTCTGACATCTTTGGTGCGAAAAGTCTTGATTGCCTGCGGCATAAAAGAAATTGCCATGCAGACACCGGCAAAATAACCGATAAATTCAAATAGGTAATTCATAAATTTTTCCTTTCTTGTTTGCCAAACGTCTCAATGTAGCAAAAAAAACTCTAAAATTTGGTAAAAACGTAAATTTAGCTTCAAAAGAGGCCTTGACTTTAAATACAATATTCGTATATATTTTGATATGCTTAACGTATATTTGGAGGAATTTATGGATAAAGATTTGAGCTTTGCAGAAGATTTGGAACTGAAATTAGACGGCAAACGCCCGATTAGGCGTGAAAACCCTAAAAAAGGACAAAGTCGGTGGTATTATGTTGACCCTCGTGAAAGAGATGAGGATTTTACACTCTTATCGCAGATGAAAACCATAGATGTACCAAGCCCCAACACGCCTAATCCGGCTCTGCAACAGGTGATGTTTGAAGATGCTGAAAACAATCCTGATAAATATTATATTTGGCGCACCGTTGGCGATGACAAAGTCAGAGATTCTCATGCCGAGCGTGAAGGCTGTATTTTTAGTTGGGATGATGCTCCGGAAGGCGGGCATCCGGGAGAAGACTACAACTGCCGCTGTATTGCCGAACCCTACGTTCCCAGAAAAGACTCTTCTGAATCCGATGAACAATGGCGGCAACGCTTGCTTACAACGATGAAAGAATACTTACTTGAAGAAGAAGACTTGAAAAATCATATTTATTTAGACACCAAGGGATTTAAGACTGTTGGAGCCGGAAAAAATATTGATAAATGGGGAGATTTTAAGAAAATTAATTGGGAGGTTGACGGCAGACCGGCAACAGAAGAAGAAAAATTGGCAGGATTTGAGCGTTATGAGGAATTAAAACAACAAAAATTCTTCGGACCAAATGTTACCTCTGATTTTTTTGAAGACAAAAGCAATCTCCGTATCAGCGAAAAAGAGGCAGAGCACCTTTTGGAGCAACATATTAAAAATGATTTGAATAAATTGGAAACATATGTTTCCGGATTTAGAGACTTTCCGTTTGGGCTACAACAAGTTTTGCTTGATATTCGCTACAATACAGGGAATGCCGACAGAAGAAATTGGCCAAATTTATATGAGGCTATTGATAAACGAGATATCCGTGGTATGGCCAACAATGTTAATCGAAAAGATGTTGGAGAGAGCAGAAATCAATGGGCAAAAGAGACTATTCTTTCAATTAAAAATTGGGGATATTAATCCTTTGGGATGAAGAACCATGCAATTCCGTTAATTTGCCCGTTGGTGTTGGCAGTATATTCTTTAACTGTCCATTTTGCATAGCTGCAGCGGTCTTTGCAAGGGAATATTTGATAGGTATAAA
>CALXVW010000113.1 GCA_944392185.1 uncultured Alphaproteobacteria bacterium | reverse complement strand
ATCGTGAGTTGAGCGGATTACGGCGGAGTTATCGGAGTGCGCGTCCGCACCAGCTAAGTTTTGCCTCCGGTCGCTTGACCGGTGGGGATTAGTTATTAAAAAAAATTGCAAAAGAGAGAGGCAAGATTATGATAAGACAAGGGAGAAGAAGATGCTAAGACGCTTTTGCAAATCAAATTTAACACAGTTGATTTTATTTTTGGTGGTGTTTGGCGCCATAAGTGTGCACTACAAATTTGAGGTTTTGTGGGATTGGGCCAACTACCATTTTTACAACCCTTGGGCATTTTTAAATGAACGCTGGAATTATGATATAGCCCCTGCAGGGATTAATACTTTTTTCAATCCGCTGATAGATATACCGCTATATCTGATGGTTGATGGCTGGAATGATTATCCTGATTTGATAATGTTTATTCAAGGCTTTTGGGCCGGAGCGGTTGCCTTTGTTTTTTATAAGATTATTCGTTTATTTTTTAGCGAAAATAAATGGAAAGACCATAGCTTATCGGTATTGGTGTTAGCCTTTGGGATAACATCATGGCCGTTTTTTTCGCAAATCGGCACATGTACCAATGAGATGAGCATTTCTCTTTTAGTAATGATTTCATGGTGGTTGATATTAAACGAAATAAAAAAATCATCAACTATGGTATTGCGAGGCAGAGTTTTTTTGCTTGCCGGATTTCTGCTCGGGGCTGCGGCCGGTTTAAAACTGACCGCGGTGACCTATTGCGTTGCAAGCGGTGCGACACTGATTTTATGCTATCGATTTTTGCGTCCGTTTCCAAAGCTATTAGGTCTTTTTGTGCTGGGAGGGTTAATAGGCTTTTTGCTCACAAACGGATTTTGGATGTGGCGGTTGTATAAGAGTTTTGGCAATCCGTTTTTCCCTCTGTTTAACAACATATTTAAGTCAGAATACTACGATTTAACAAGCTTTAGAGATGAAAGTTATTTACCGCCGGATTTTTTAGGATATATATTTTATCCATTTTATATTTTATTTTCAAAATTCAAAACAGAAAGCGAATTTTTCATAATAGACTACAGAAACATTCTATTATATTCCTTGTTTATAGGCTGGCTGATTTATAGTCTTATAAGGCGGCACAAGAAAGATTATAAACAGAAACAGATATCTCGCTTAATGACAATTCTTTGTTTTTTGAGTGGTTGTTCATATGTCACATGGTTATTGCTCTTTAGCATTTCTCGTTACTATATTCCGGTGTCTCTAATTTGTGGAATAATCTTTGTAAAAGCCGGAGTAGCATTATATCCTAAGAGAGGAATAATGAGGCAGAGTGTATTTTTATCTTTAATAATCATAGTCAGTTATATTTTGCTGACGACGCCATATTACAGCAGTCACTGGGATCAAAGATTGGAAAAGAGCCAAAATTTCTCAATGTATGAAAATATGTATTTGGAATTAAAAGAAGATAATGAATATAGAGAAAAATATGGGGAGTTTACAAAGTTTGTGGAGATGGAGGATATTAAGCTTCCGGAAGGAACATTGCTTCAAATGTATGAGATGCCTGTGGGAGGTATTTTACCATTATTGAATCAAAGTACAAATGTTCGGGGAATATTGATGGATACGAATGGTTTTAATCATGAAGGAAAAGTTTTTCGCCAAGGCAAATGGATGGAAAAGAAAAAAGAAATATTCAAAGAAAAATATACCCCTCAGGCTCTATTATTTTCTTTTAATATAAAGTATATGAGATATTATCACAATTACGCCAAACAAGAAGGCTTAGAATGTCATAAATTGATAAATAATATGATGAATTGGGTATTGTGTGTACCTAAAGATAAGGTAAAGTCAGTTTTTCGCTGGAGGTATCAATGAGGGAGTTAAGAACGGCGGTTATCATTCCTTGTTACAATGAAGGAATGGCGATAAGAGAAGTTGTTGAGGCGTTCAAAGAAGTTCTGCCTGAGGCGGAAGTTTATGTATATGACAATAACTCCACGGATAATACGGCCGCAGAGGCAAAAAAAGCGGGCGCCATTGTGCGGCAGGAAAAGCTTCAGGGGAAGGGCAATGTTGTCAGAAGAATGTTTGCGGATATAGATGCGGATATATATGTGATGAGCGATGGCGACAAGACCTATGATATTGCCAAAACGCCATTGCTGATAAAGACGTTGAGCGAGAACAATTTGGATATGGTGATAGGCGCGCGCAAAGAGGTTGATTTGGCGGCCTATCGGGTTGGGCACCGCTGGGGCAATGTGGCCTTGACCAAGCTGGTGCAGTGCTTTTTCCATCATCATCTGACGGACATGTTGTCAGGTTTTAGAGTTTTCAGCCGCCGCTTTGTAAAGACTTTTCCTGCGGCATCAAGCGGGTTTGAGATAGAAACAGAGTTGACGGTTCATGCTCTCTCATCAAGAATCCCCATGCAAGAGGTAGATACGGACTATTTTGCCCGCCCGTTTGGCTCTGTGAGCAAACTGTCGACAATCAAAGACGGGGTAAGGATTTTGCTGATGATTGTAAATTTGGTAAAAGACGAACGTCCGATGCTGTTTTTCAGCGCCATCTCGGCAGTGTTTTTTGTGTTATCATTAATTTTAGGAGTTCCGGTGATTTCGCACTATTTTGAGACTGGAACGGTGCCGTGGCTTCCGCGCTCCATTTTGGCGATGGGGCTGATGATTTGCTTTGGCATTTGTTTGCTGGTTGGATTTATTTTGGATTCTCAGAGCAAAAGCCGCCACGAGAATAGACGTCTGCACTATTTGAATTATAAACTTTCCGGAGAATAGGGATGGACTATGCCGGCGCAGATAACCTTGAGGCAATGAAAGAAGCCAAAAATTATAATTCTTGGCTGGTTGAAAAGGTTGTAAACAATATGCCGGCTAAAGCGGAGAAGATAATAGATTTTGGAGCCGGGAACGGATGTTTTGCCAAAGAAGTAGAAAAGCAAAGTAACAAAAGGGTTGTGTGTATTGAGCCGGCAGAAAATATGCAAGAACATTTGCAAGGTCTGAAAAAAGTAAAATCGCTTGAATGCTTGGCAGATAACGAGGCAGACTTCATCTACAGCTTAAACGTTTTGGAGCATATTGAGAAAGATGAAGAAGTTTTAAGGCTGCTTTGGCAGAAAATGAAAAGAGGGGGAGTGGTTCTGATATATGTTCCGGCCTTTGCATGTCTATATTCGGCAATGGATAAAGAGGTGGGGCATTTCAGACGTTATGAAAAAGAAGATCTGTTAAAGAAGGTGCGTGCGGCAGGGTTTGTGGTGAAAAATTGCCGTTATGAGGATTTTGTTGGCTGGTTTGCGGCAATGTTGTTTAAGTTGGTGTCAAAAAAGAGCGGAAGATTAAGCAAGAAATCAGTTTGGTTTTATGATAGATTTGTGTTTCCGCTGAGCCGTTTGGCAGATTTTTTAAGCCAAGGAAGGTTGTTTGGAAAAAATCTGTTGCTGGTGGCTAAAAAAGAATAACGAAGATAAAAAAGATTTACTTTTTTCCTTTTCTTAATAAATTATTGAGTATATTGTGCTTATATTGATAAGAATTGAAATAAGAGAAGGAAAAGCTAATGTTTAATCCGAGAGAATACGAGATTTACGACGGCGCGCTTGTGCCGATGGTAATAGAGCAGACCTCAAGAGGAGAACGTTCTTTTGATATTTATTCAAGATTGTTAAAAGAGCGGATTATATTTTTAACCGGTGAGGTCAATGATGATGTTTCATCACTGGTGTGTGCTCAGTTACTGTTTTTGGAATCAGAAAATCCCAAGAAAGATATTTTCTTGTATATCAACTCTCCCGGAGGTTCTGTGACAGCCGGTATGGCCATGTATGATACCATGCAATACATTAGCTGCGATGTAAATACATTGTGCATTGGTCAGGCATGCTCAATGGGGTCATTGTTGCTTGCTGCGGGAGCCAAAGGCAAGAGATTTGCTTTGCCCAATTCGCAAATAATGATCCATCAGCCTTCCGGCGGTTTCCAAGGGCAGGCGACGGATATGGAGATTCGTACCCGGTTGATTTTGAATATGAAAAAACGTTTGAATAAGATATATTCCGAAAAAACGGGTCAGAAATTGTCCGTCATCGAAAAAGCAATGGAAAGAGACAACTTCATGACACCTGAAGAAGCCAAGAAATTTGGCCTGGTAGACCATATTGTGACTTCCCGTGAAGATGTAATGAAATAGGATTAAATCATGAGTGAAGATAGAGAAAACAAAGACGGACTATTGCATTGCTCATTTTGCGGCAAAAGCCAAAATGAGGTAAAGAAGCTGATTGCCGGCCGTGGAGTTTATATCTGCGATGAATGCATTGAAGTGTGCATAAATATTGTTGCCGATGAAATGGCCGAGATGAATAAAGGAGAGGGGCTTGGTTCAGCGGAAGGGAGTTTGCCGTCACCATCAAAAATCAAAGAGTTTTTGGACCAATATGTGATTGGCCAAGAGCATGCCAAGAAGGTATTGTCAGTTGCGGTTTACAATCACTATAAGCGATTAAATTCGCAAAAGAGCAATAAAGATGTGGAGATTGCCAAATCCAACGTGATTTTGATAGGTTCAACCGGTAGCGGTAAGACACTTTTGGCACAGACTTTGGCCAAGATTTTGGATGTTCCGTTTGCCATAGCCGATGCCACGACGCTAACAGAGGCTGGCTATGTCGGCGAAGATGTTGAGAATATCATTTTGAAATTGGTGCAAAACGCCAATTATGATATTGAGAAGGCCCAAAGAGGAATTGTCTATATAGATGAGATAGACAAGATTACCCGCAAGACGGACGGGCCATCAATCACCAGAGATGTTTCAGGGGAGGGCGTGCAACAAGCCTTGCTGAAAATTATAGAGGGCACGGTAGCCAATGTTCCGCCGCAAGGAGGGCGCAAACATCCGCAGCAGGAATTTTTGCACGTAGATACGACAAACATCTTGTTTATCTGCGGAGGAGCCTTTGCCGGCTTGGAGAAGATAGTAAGCCGCCGCGGTAAAGAAACTTCCATTGGCTTTGGAGCCAAGGTTGCCGCCAAAGAGGAGCGTGGCATTGGAGAGATTATCAAAGACGTTCAGCCGGAAGATTTGCTAAAATACGGGCTTATTCCTGAGTTTGTAGGGCGCTTGCCGATTATTGCCACTTTGGGTGATTTGAATGAAGACGCATTGGTAAAAGTTCTGACCGAGCCCAAGAATGCACTGGTCAAACAATATGTCTATATGTTTGAGATGGAAGGTGTCAAGCTGACATTTACGGATGAGG
>CALXVW010000112.1 GCA_944392185.1 uncultured Alphaproteobacteria bacterium | reverse complement strand
TGGAGCTTAAACAAAATGACACCGGCTCAACGCCGATGCCATTTGCTTAATCCTCCTGCTTGACTTACACCCCTCAGGGGATTTCTTTTTTATTTCCACTTTTCAGGGTACAGATCAATCAGCGGGGTTTGTTTTTTTGTTAGCAATAGACTCTTTGACTATGCCCAACATGACCTCGCCGCCCTGTCATTGCTGTGGAGTTTCTCTCTCCTGTGGGTATCGGATGCTCTTTATCAAACTTCTGATATTTCTCTCTTTCTATTAAGACACCTCCTACTTGCCACTTGCTCAAGAGCACACTATCAAGGTTGCTTTGAAAGTTTTTATTGCGGCGATTTTCGGGCACCTCTTCATATATAGCATCCCTTAATTCCTGCAATTTTTCGGCAGAGTTTATATCAAAATCCTTAATTTTTGCATTTTCGCCCTGAGTTAAATCTGCAAATTTTTTGGTTTTGGTAAATTCTTCAAAAGCTTTCCATTCCGGTGATTTTTTTACATCTGATATCATCTTCTTGCTCCGTTTGATATAATTGATGATACCATATAACAAGCCTCTTAACAATCTTTTAATGCCTCAAAAAAAAGACCCGCGGGTGCAAAAGCACCGCCAGGTCTAATCTTGCTAGCTTTCCTTTCTTGAAAGCTCTGACGTATTAGCTTTTACAATTTGCAGCTCTTGAGGAGTGAGAACGTTGCTGTTGATCTCCTCAAGATAGGCGATGATATCCTCTATATCCTCGTAGCTGCCCGGCGTCATTCCCTTCTCTGTCTGACGCAGATACAAAGAGTAGTTCTCCATATCCGTCAGCAGAAGGAGTTTGCAACGTTGCATCAGGCGGCCTTCAACAGGCAGAAACTCCGCTTTTCTGAAAGTGTTGAAGTCAAGGAACTTGATTAACTCAACTTCCTCCAGCTTGGAGGCTATACCTCTGGTCTGAAGCCATTTGACGGTTTCTTGCGGACACTTTTTGAAGCTACAGAGAAACATAGCCCTTTGCAAATCTTCAAATTTGCTATCCATCTCCTTTTGAACAATCTCTATTTGCAGACGGTTCAGAAGGTAGGCAACTTGGCTAAAATTACTCCAAGTCCGTTTTTGGTAGACCTTGCACAGAATCGCCCACAGCTCAGAATCATTGCCGAACAGCTCGTCAAATTTCGGTTTGAGGTAGTGCGGCATCATCATGTTGTGAACGCCCGGTGTGACATGGTGCAGAGCGGCAATATACTCCCCTCTCTTGCAGAGATCTTTGGCCACGGTTGAAGACATATGGCTCACCTCATCATTGGTGTGCATGAGGTGATAGTTCTTCTCCGTGAGAGGATAGTTGCGGATGCGGAACTGGAGAAGAATGCGGTCTTCGAGCTCTTCTTCAACATGAATATCCGTATCATTGCGGACACCGCGAATCATGTCCGTGGCACCGCAGCGGATGGCTGCGTCAACAACCTCGCCTTTGATGGCGACAACCTGAACAATCTCCGGATTCTTGCGGATACGCTCAATCACCTCGTTGCGGAATTGAACCGGACCGCACTTGAACTTGAGGATATCCTCAATGCTCTGGCGTGCCATCTTGACCCGCTCTTCCTGCGAGAATTCACAGCCTACATCTCCGCCATCTTCGACGCCGATGATGATTCTGTCAAACTCACGCAGCGTGCGGATAAGGATGTTTGAATGCCCACGGGTAAATGGATCAAATAACCCGCTGTAAAACGCAATTTTTCCTTTCATACAAAAATTTTTTAAAAATTAAACAATATGATACGTAAAGTGTTTTCAACATAAATTCGGGCTTTCTATTTGTCAATCTTTTATATTTTTATTTGTTGACAAAATTTGCCAATAATGGTATAAGTGGCGTATTCGAACATATTATTAATATTAAAAATACACGACTATGAAAAAACTTATCACTGTAGCAGATGTTATCGAATTCCTTCGTGGAGCTGGTGTTGAATTCGTTGAAACCTCTATCCATCAAGTGAGGCTGCCTCGTTGTACTGAACCTGCTTGGGAGTTCAGAGGAGTCTTTCGGGACTATCGTATCACTCGAGAGGGACGCTTGGTTTCTGCCATCTGAGTATATAGTTTTGCCCCCGCTAAACTTGTTTTAGCCGGGGCTTCCCTTTTTAAAAAGCCCTCTTATTTCTTGCTGATAAATAAACTATCTTTAAGATAAAACCGCCAGGGTTTGTCTCGGTATTCTTCTGCATAATCAATTCCTACCCGCGGGGCAGATACAAAATCATTCTTTCCCTCGCCTTTGGCTAGCCATAAAGGCGGTTGATTTAGCTCCAAACCATTATGCTCTTTGGCCGTAATGCCCAAGGCTTGGCACAATTTGCCGGGACCCGTGGTTAGGTTATTTAACTTTTCCGTATGGCGGCGCTCCCGCATTATATCTATTCCGGCAATCGGTTCTAAAGAGCGAATTAAAATTGCGTTGGCCTCGCCTTCTTTTCCTACAACAACATTAAATTGATTATACATCCCATACACAAAATATACATAAGCACAGCCGCCTTGGCGGAACATTACCTCGGTTCTTTTGGTCTTTTTATCAGGATAGGCATGACATGCCTTATCACAATGGCCCAAGTATACTTCCAGCTCGGTTATTTTGCCGGCACAAAAGCGCTTACCTATATTTGAGCACAAATAAGCGCCCAAAAGCTCCTCTTGGGCAAAGGCAAAAGGGTCTCTCAAATATGATGCTGCCGGTATGTATTGCTTATAATCAATCATATTCCTCAACTAACATTTATCACCAAGACTGTCAACGTTAAAGCTTTTTCCTTGTATTTGTTTCCCAAAAATGATTTGATATCCGTATGATAAAACAAAGGACTTGGACGATGGAACTTTTAAAGCCTAATTGGCGCCCCTACACTATCAAAGAAGAAATTTGGAACTGCATTATCCACGGAATCGGCATTGGTTTAAGCATTGCCGGTTTGGTGATTCTGGTGGTGTTTTCCGCCCTGCACGGAAACGCTTGGGCCGTGGTGTCTTCTTCTATCTTCGGGGCATCTATGATTGTTCTTTATAGCTCTTCTACCATTTATCATGCCGTGGCCAGCGAAAAATGGAAAAAACGCTTAAAAAAGCTTGACCATATTTCCATCTTCTATCTCATTGCCGGTACTTATACGCCTTTTTTGCTCATCAATCTTCGCGGAGCCTTGGGCTGGACTTTGTTCGGCATTGTCTGGGGGCTCGCGCTGATTGGCACTTTTCTCAAGCTACTCACCTCGGGCAGCGGCACCAAAATCTGGTCTATCAGCCTTTATCTCTCCATGGGATGGATGATTATCTTCGCCTCTAAAAGCCTGTTCCAAAATCTCTCTACGCTTGGAACTGTCTTCTTGGTTTTGGGTGGTGTATTTTACACTCTCGGTATATTCTTCTACATCTGGAAAAACAAAAAATACACGCATGCCGTTTGGCATTTCTTTGTGCTAGCAGGAACAATTATGCACTTCTTTTCCGTGCTTTATGGCTGCATCTTAACCTAAAAGGTTAAGATTACCATCGCTCCGTCACGCAGTCGTCGCCGTTGAAACTATAGTTGGTGACAATGCCGTTACTTATCGTAAATGATGTCTTGCAATAGTAATCGGAGGGCATCGGCGCGTTCGGGTAGCCAAAATCAGGTGTCGAATCAGCCGCATAGTAAAATTCATCGCTATAGGGGTCACTTATTCCCCCTTTGGCATGAGTTGAAAATTCTACATAAGTCACAACTTTTTGATCGGGCGTGACATAAAACACATTGTGCGGAATTCCCCACGACTGCTCCAAGCTTGCCTCCGACTGCCCAATCCACGGCTGCAAGGTGGCGCCGTAATCTTGGTTTACCATACAACCGGTCGCCAATAAAATTAAACCTAATACTGCGATTTTTTTATTCATCTCTATCTCCTTATCCTTTGATAAAGAGATATACTCCGCTTTTTTTAGATTTCATCCCTTGAGATGAGCATCTTTTTTAACCTGGCAGCAGATTTTTCATCCAGCCTGACTTTGAAAACCATCATATCTTCATTTGTCTGCTTGGAAAGTATTTCAGAATTCTCATATATCCACGCTATTAACTTTCCCTCTGTTACCGGAACACCAAACTCCAAAACCTCAAAGCCATCTGCCAACCGCTCATCCAATTCATGCAAAAAGTTATCGCATCCCTCGCCGGTTAGAGCCGAGACAAGCACCGTTTTCTTGCTCTTTGATAATTCTTTTTGTTTCTCTCCCGTCAACAAATCTGCTTTATTTAATAATTCTATATATTTAGGACTTTCCTCTATATTCTCTAACCCTAAACTCTGCAAAACTTTCAAAACATCTTGCTTTTGTTCTTTGCTCTCATCGTTGGCGGCATCTCTGACATGGACGATGATATCTGCCTCCAAAACCTCCTCCAACGTAGCGCGAAAGGCCATGACCAGCTCATGAGGCAAATCTGAAATAAAACCAACCGTATCTGACAAAATCACAACCCTGCCAGAGGGCAGCGCCAATTTTCTCAACGCCGGATCCAATGTTGCAAAAAGCATATCTTTGGCCAGAACATTCCCTTGTGTCAGCGTATTAAACAGTGTTGACTTTCCGGCATTGGTATAGCCAACCAATGCCACAACCGGATACGGCACCCGCTTTCTTGCAGAGCGCTGTATCTGCCTGGTTTGGCGCACTTTTTCCAACTCTTTTTTTATTCGCAATATCTTGTCATCAATAATTCGACGGTCCAGCTCTATCTGCGTTTCTCCGGGGCCACCCAAAAAGCCTGCACCGCCCCTTTGCCGCTCCAAGTGTGTCCAACTTCTGACCAAACGGCTGCGCTGATAGCTCAAATGCGCCAACTCAACTTGCAATTTACCTTCACTGGTTTGTGCGCGCTCGCCGAATATCTCCAATATCAGCGCCGTTCTATCTATGACTTTTATTTGTAAAAACTTTTCTAAATTTCTTTGCTGAATTGGCGTTAGCTCCGCATCAATCACCAAAAGCTCAACTTCTTTTTCTCTCAAAACCGGAAGCAGGCGCTCCAAAACACCCTGCCCAATCAATGTGGCGGGTTTTACTCTTCTTAAACGTATGATTTCTTGGTATGTGACATCTAAATCTATGGCCAAAGCCAAGCCAACCGCTTCAGCCAATCTGGCCTCGGCCGAAACACTCAAATAGCTCTCCGCAATTTCCGGAAAAATTACGGCTGCTTTAGTCCTATGCTTGGAATCAAACTCTATAAACGCCAATTTATTTTTCTATTTCCAGCTCAACCGCCTCTGCCGGCATAATCGTTGACACCGCGTGCTTGTATATCAATTGCGTATGGCCGTCGCGGCGAAGCAACAGTGATGTCTCATCATACCAGGTGATTATCCCCTGCAGTTTTACTCCGTTTACCAAAAAAACGGTTACCGAAATCTTGTTCTCTTTTAAATTATCTAAAAAATCATTTTGGACATTTTGCGACATCACTTTATTCCTTCTTTTTATTATTGCTGTTCTTTATTCTAACAACATTTTTTTCTATTAGTAAAGTTTTTTTAGGCAAAAATATTTTCCGCCTGACGAATAACCGTGGAATCTACATAGACAAGCAAAACATCTCCACTGTTTAGCCTTGTCGTCGGGTCAGGATAAATACTTTCTTCTCCCCTGCTTATCATAAACACTCGGCACATCTTTGGCAAATTAAGCTCTCCTATCTTTTTGCCGCAACAAACATTTTCTTCTCCCAATTTTATCTCCCATATCTCACCATGACCGCGGCTTATGGCATAGGCCTCTTGCATCTTGGTCTTGCGTATCTCTTTTAACAGCTTGGATATCGTGACCGAACTGCGCTCCACCAAAATATTATCACCAATATTAAACACTAAATTACTGTATGAAGGTGTGTTTACTACCGATAACGTTGAAGAAACTCCCCTCTTTTCTGCCAGTAATGATGCTAGCAAATTATCTTTATCATTATCTGTTAAAGCCACTGTTGCATCGGTGTGGCTGATATCTGCTTCATCCAATATAATGTCACTTAACATCTCTCCGTGAATAATGACTGCACTCGATAAATCTTTTGCCAGTTCCCTCGCTTTGTCATAATCATCTTCTATGATTTTGCAGCTTATTATGCTGTCATCTTGCTCTATTTGCCGACCTAAATGCTCGGCTATCGCATTACCTCCAAATATCAATACCCTTTCATTTGTTTGTTTTTCAAGCCCAAAGGCACTAATCGTATTATAAACTTCTGAAAACGGAACATAGATATTAATTTCATCCCCGATGGCAAAACTATCGTAAGCCTCAGGAATAAAACATTTTCCATCTCTTAAGATATTAACAACGGCAATATCTAAACTCTCATTTTGTCTGTTTAACTGCAAAAGCGGAATTTCTAACAGCGGACAATTTTTTGAAAGCTTGAGTTTCAATATACAACCTTTATCTTTTAATACCGGCAAAAAACCTGAACATCCGGGATATTTTAATATTTGCAAAATATTTTCCGCCATTTCTATTTCCGGAGAAATGATTTCATCTATCGGCAAATGGTGGTCATTATACAAAATTCCCCATATGGGATCTAAAAATACTTCACTGTCTATTCTCGCAATTTTACGCGGGACATTAAATAAACTATATGCAATTTGGCAGATCAGCATATTTACCTCATCGGAGCCTGTCACGGCTAAAATCAAATCTGCATCCCTGGCTCCGGCTCTTTCCAAAACATCCGGATGCGAGGCCTCTCCCAATATCGGCAAAATATCATATTCGTTTGAGATATCATCTAAACAGCGCTGATTGTGATCTATAACCACAATATCATTATTACCTTTTACAAGATAGCTTACAATACTTTGGCCCACGTTTCCGCCACCGCAGACTATTATCTTCATCTCTTAGCCTCTTCAAAATAAAGGTTTATCTCTCTTAAGGCCTCGGGCAAATTATCTATATGCACGTATTTTTCTCTGAACCTTTTGGCATCTCTCATGCTTTTGGTATACCAACAGACATATTTGCGCGAAAGCCCCAATGCTATTTTTTCTCCATAATACTCTACCAGTTCTTTAATATGGGTTAACAATGTCTCTTTTACAACCTGAATAGGTATAGGGGATATTTCTTTTCCGCTTTTAAGCCCCTCATCTATCTGGCTTATCAGCCATGGCTGACCTAATGCCGCACGCCCGACCATAACTCCGTCTGCTCCCGTATATTCTAGCATTTTTTTGGCATCGGCAATCGAACCTACATCTCCGTTGCCAACAACAGGTATCTTTACGGCTGCTTTAACCTCTCCTATAATATCCCAATCTGCCAGGCCTGAGTAAAATTCTGTCCGTGTCCGCCCATGCACCGTAATATATGATGCCCCGCTTTCTTCACACATCTTCGCAAATTCAACCGCATTTACATGCTGACAGTCCCAGCCCTTGCGAAATTTAACGCTTACCTTTAAAGGCGTGGCCTTAACAACTGTTTCTATTATCTTTGAGGCCAAAGCCATATCCGTCATCAGGTAGGAACCGCTCTTGTTTGAGACTATCTTTCTCACCGGACAACCCATATTTATATCTAAAGAGTGAGCGCCCAATTCTTGAGCTAATTTAGCCGCAAAATCAAACAACTGCAAATCACTGCCAACCAACTGCACCACTACCGGATAGGGCTCGTCTCTGACATCGGCTATCCGATAACTTTTGGGATTCTTACGCGACAAGGCATTAATCGCCACCATTTCCGATACGATATTACCCTTGCCAAAGGCGGCCGTCAGCTTCCTTAATGGCTTATCCGTTATTCCTGCCATCGGCGCCAAAAACACTTGGCTGTCAAAATCCAATATCTGCATTTATACCTTGAAATCAAATTCCTGATTGTTTTTAAACATAAAATCTATCAGAACCGTCGGCTCTTTTAATACCTCTCCGACCTGCCGATATGAGGCCGCCGCATAGGTATTGCCGCCGGTCTCAACATCCATGTTGCTTTGCAATTTCCAGCTTATATCCTCCGGCAATAACTGATAAGCATAATTCTTAACCTGACCTTCATAAAAACGGCTCCAATCGGCATCTTCTTTTCCTTTTGGCGTTGTTTCAAAAGAAGACTGGTCCTTTATCTTAGCGACAGAAGAATATATCTGTTGTTGAAGATTGTTAATATAATCGTTTATATAAAGCCGGCTCATGCCTTAATTTTACTCCATTTTATCTAAGGTCTTGGCCAAAATGTAATAAAGTTTTCCGATATCTGCGCCGGAAACAACCGACAGCAACACCCCTGAATGTTCATGGCTCTTGGCAGCACTGATGAGTAACTCAAATTCTGAAAGATATGCGTTAACTTGTGTGCGGAACTCCTCATTTTTCTCAAATTCTTTCCTAATCGCATTAATCTGAGATTTGCTTATGTTCTTTGCCAAATAACGTACAAAAATTGCTGTATCTCCGTTATAAAACTTCTTCCATAAATCTTCTTCATCTTTGGGATTAAATACTCTATTGATATCAACAGATATACTTTCCAATTTTTCTATAATCGTTCCGGCTTGCTTCAAGAATCCTTCTATTTGTATCCCTTGATAAGCCGTTGTCAAATTCTTCAAAGTATTATCAGCCTTGCGTGTATGCTCATTTAATTCCTTTATTTGATTATTTATTGTTTCATTAAAACGCAAGGCTTCTTTGACAATATTGTCTCCATTCAGACTAAAATCTTTGCTGGTTTCAAGCAAACTGCCCATGGCCGAATTAACCTTGGCTACCGTATCATCTGTTGCTGCCACCAAGGCATTGGATTGTTTCAAGAACACCTCGCCGGAGCCTAAAATATCATTCGAGATTCTTTCCGCATTGGCCGCTATCTCGCTAATTGAAGCTCGTAATTTGTCTCCCGAATTAACCAAATGAGCGGAGCTTACTTTTGCTGCCTCCTCCATCTCAAGGCCCAGATTCTTCAAATCCTTGCCCAATCCTTTTACTTTGTCGTAAGCTTGGTTGGCTCTCTCTGCCAGTTGATTTGATGTGTCGTTTAATACCGTATTGAAACAATCTACCAATTTTTTGGTATCTTCCGAAATCATTATCATCTTATCGCTTTGAGCGCCTATGAGTTTGTTTATCTCCATAACGCTGGTACTGGTTTCGGCCGTTACCGTATTGAAACCAGATGTGTATTTCTCATATTCTTTAAATATGTTTCCCATCTTTTCAACTGATTGTTTTACTGCCGCGTCCAAATCTTCTCCGGTTTGCGATAAAACTAAATTAACCTGATCCAAACTCTTCATTGAATTCTTGGATGTTTTGCTTACGTCTTCTCCTGCCTTAATCAATCTATCTCCTAAGATATCAAACTCATAGGCCAGTTTGGTCGAGGTATCAAAAATACCATTGGTGTTGTTTTGAAAACTCTCGTTTATCTCTTTCATCTTTTGAGCCACGTTGACTGCCGCATCAGACAAATATTTATATTGTTGTGCTAATGAAGCTTCTCCTAAACGACTTTGTGTTGCCAATGTATTGCTTACTTCCGTCAGTGCTTCTGCCTGAGATGACAAAACTTTGTTAATGTCTTCGCTTTGATTTTGAACCTTAACTATTGCCAAATCTATGTTTTTAGTATGCTCATCTAACAACTTGCCGACATTGGCTCCGGCTTTGGTAAGCTCTCCTCCTGCCGTTTGAAGTTTATTACAGCTATCCAAAAGACCTTTGGTGCTCTCCTTTCCCTGTTCTTCCATCTTCTTGGCTGCGCCGTTGAAAACGCCAACCTGTTCTAATATTTTGCCGGATATGCTGTTGAGATTGTTTGTAATATCTTCAACCATTTGTTTTACCGTTGCATTCTTGGCCTCAACCATGGACTCTATCTCTGATAATCTTTCTATCGAACGATGTGAGTTGTTTACTACTGCTTCCGTATGACGTGAGGTATCATCCTCCAACATTGTCATGCGCGTAAATACTTTATCTGCACTTTGCTCTATAATACCAACCTGCTTCTTTAAGGCCTCGCTCATATTTTCTGCATTATCCGCTATCTTATCGCAGAAGTTATAAAATTCATTCTCTTGCTGCTTAAACAAACTATTCAGTGCAGCGGCTTTTTCATCAAAACCAGCTGCTACATTCGATGTATACTCAACTGCAGAACGTGAAATTTCATGCAACGCCTTGCTTTGTTCTTCAAAATCATCAGCCGCTTTCTTGAAACTTTCAAGAGCAGATGACGTTACCTCGCTTACCTCTTTGGTTTGACGACTTAAAATTCCTTCAATACCGGCAACCCTCTCTGAAATTGTTTGCGTCAGTACTTCCATATTTTGATTTTGCGAATTTAAAACATTTTCAAATTGTGTCACTTTGGCTAATGTTCGGTTTGCTGATGTATCAAACTGGTTAGCTTGATCGTTCAAATTATCATTTATTGCCTTGCTCTTGTTTATTACATCATTACAAGAAATCAGCATAGATGATATACTCTCTTTTAAATTTTCTACTGCCGTTGATGCATTGTTTTCTAAAGCTGTCGATGCCTCAGAAAGAGTTTCTAATTGCTGTTTTAACTCTGCTTTTATTTCTTCTACTCTGGCAATACTTGATGTAATGTTTTTATGCTGTTGTGCTAAGGATGCTTCACTAACCTGACTTTGGGCAACAACTATAGATGTGGCTTCATTCAGTAAATTACTACATTTATCCATGTTATTGGAAACTGCCGTCATCGCCGTGATAGAATTATCGGTATTCTTTTTAACATTTACAGCCGCTTCGTTAACTTCATTATTCAACGCTTGAACTTGAACCGATATGTCAGATATTGTTTCTTTAATTGATTGGCGGCGAACCTGTAAATCTTCTCCAACCATGCTTGCTTGTTCCATGGCCTCTGTTACTAATTTCTGTAAAGCTTCTGTCTTTTCTTCCAATGTCTTAATATAACTACTCAAATCTCCATTTGCCACTAATGCCTTATTTTGCAAAGAATCTATGTTGTTCTCCAACTCTTTATCAACTTTTTGCATTGCGTTGATGGCTTGATCCGAAATGTTATTTAAATTATTGATTTGAATAGTTATACTGTCTTCCAAATTGCTGCTGCGAACCATTAGCTTGTCTATTTCTTGAGCTAATATATCTCCGTGATCTGATAACTTTTTATTTACACTGTCGGCGTGTTCATCTAATTTTGAAATTAGTTCTACCAGTTCATGATTGTGTTTGGACATACCTTCATCAACTTTTTTAATTTGCAAAGAAACTGAATCATCTAAGCCGTCTAACCCCTTGTTTACGTGCTCATTTATCGTTTCTATGTTGGCTAATGTACGCTTGGTGAGTTCATCTACTTTGCCGCGCATAACCTGACTGCTTTCCGCAATGGCATTTTCTAATTTTGCCGTTTGCTCTTCTAAGGTAACTGCCATACTCTCAACTTCTGATGACACCGTCTTTTTCAATAACCCACAATTGGTGACTGCTGCTGCGGATATTTGCTGCAAAGTCTGCGACTGAGCATTTAATGCCTCACTTACCATATTCAAATTGGCTGTTGTCTCTTCATTAAACTGGCGCAGCATCTCATTGGCATGGATAATGTCATTATTGCTGGCATCTGAAATCTCATGCAGAAATTCTGCCGAACTCTTTATTTCTTTGAGCTGAGGCTGGATTTTTTCAAAAAGAGCTCCAAGACTTTGCTCTATTTCTAAAGCTCTATCTGCAAAAACTCTATTTAATCCTGAGAATGTCTCGGCCGAATTTTGGGCCTTATCCGTGATAGTCTCAAAATTCTGAGTTAAAAATTTGACTCCGTCGCTTAGCTCAACAATCGTCTTAGAAGAATAGTTATCTAAAATTGCTACCAACTTGGTGAACTCATTGATGTTTTCTTTTATTTCATCTTTTATCTTTGCTGTCTGAATTGTGGCCATTTTGCTCACTTCTTGCAGTTCAACAACTTGGGAACGTATGGCATCGGCCATGGCTTTGGCCGTTTGGGGAGCGCCTTCTTCGGGGTATACCAACTGATTCATATAAGCTCTTAAAAACTTGGCCTCTTGCTTAAAAGACGTGCCTCTGTCTATGTAGGCCATAACAACCCAGATAATCGCCAGCGGCAATGTGATGCCGGCCAAAAAACCGCCAAATTCATCGGGCATCATCAAAAACAAATTATCCCACCCGAAAAATTGAGTGATGTATATCAAGACAATGGCAAACCATATTGCACTCACACCTATCATCAGTTTGTGCAAATTGTTATTCAGCCATGAGGGCTTCTCCTCTATCTCTACCGAGTGAGGTGCCTCATTCATAAATTGCGGAAGAGTTTCAGCCGAAACAGCGCTGCGGCTTTCTTTATTCTTTTCAGACATTTTGTTCCCCATTGTCAATAATATTCCCCTGCCTTTTTCTAGGCTTTCCGTATCTTAAAACATTATTTTTAAATTGGGAATATCTTAACGTAACTTCTTTACACTTATCCACACCCTAGGCGACGGCCTGGAGCGCTGCCGAAGCCGGCAGGGGCATAATTTAGCTGTAACCCGCCAGGCGACGGCCTGGAGCGATTAGCAAGCTGTAATCCGCGCGGCTCCCTTGGGTCGGCGCGCTAATCGGCAGTGCCTTAGCCAAACAAACACTGCCCTTCCAAACAAATTAATTGCATTTTAATTTTTCTGCTCTAATATCATCTCCGCAGGCGCGAGTTGCGCCTGCGGAGTGTAGAAGCTCCTTAGCGTAAAAACAACTCCTCTTTTGGGGAGCTGCCGATATAAGTGCATTTATGTATCGAATAAGGCAGACTGTAACGCTACAGTTTCTACCTCCCCGCCTTTTTTCTTAAAAAGGCGGTTTCTTTTTAACAAGAAATTTAGGAGTTTGAAACGATGAAAAATAAAAAACAAGCAATCAAAGAGCTTATTCAAAATCACGGAACTATTGCTCAGCAACTTCACCAGTTGCGAATGTCCAAGCAATTATCTTTAGAGAGGCTCTCTCATGATACCCAAATACCACTCTACATTTTGGATGATATGGAAATCGGCAGGCGTTCTCTGCAACTTTCCACTCTCTATATCTTGGCCAAATACTATGGCAAAAAAATCCATATCCAATTGATTGACTAAAAAACAAAGCCTCGTTTTCACGAGGCTTTTTCTTATTCTTCGGCTTTTTTGCGCAAAACGTAATTTAGCTTTTGCAGGGCCTGCACTTGCATCTGTTCTTGGCTCAGCGTAGCCGGAACAACCACGCTCGCTTCTATCTTGGTCTCCGGCTCTATTGCCGTTACCTTCACATATGCCCCTTGGCGAATATATTCAAACAATATCTCTGACATCTAACCTTTATTCCTTCAGAAACTTATTGCTCTTTGGGAAACCGAAAGGTGCCAGTTTGCCAACTTGAGCTCGATGTCCAAGCCAGGTCAACAACTCAGTCTCGGTCTTGGTGCCGCCTGCCCTTGTATAGGTGAAACCCTCTGATTCATTGAAAATTTGAATATCTGCCAAACCGCTGTCTTTATACTTTTGCAACGTGACCCCTCGACCTCTGGCCATGGTCGGAACCTCTTCTACCTTGAAGATCAGAAGCTTGCGATTATCTCCAATCACGGCAACCATATCGCCGGTTAGCTTCTTGCAAAAGGCCAGTTTCTCGCCTTCCGCCACGTTCATAATCTTGCGGCCGTTGCGGGTTTGCGCCACAATATGGTTCTCATCTACCACGAAACCTCTGCCGATATTGGAGGCTATCAGGTATTTTGCCTTGGCATCAAACACAAACATATCAACTATATTATCATTATTACCCAAGTCTATCATCAGGCGCAAGGGTTGACCAAAGCCCCTGCCACTTGGTATCTCTGAGGCTGAAATATTGAAAAACTTACCCGATGTATCCAGCAGAACAATCTTATCCGTCGTTTGCGCGTGGATTGCCATCAAAAGCGCATCATCATCCTTAAACTTAAACTCCTCATTTAAATCATTATGCCCCTTGGTGCAGCGTATCCACCCTTTTTGCGACAAAATAATCGTTATCGGCTCTTTTTCTACCATTGCCTCAATCGAAATTTCTATATCATCGGCAACTTCGGCAAACTCCGTGCGGCGGCGGCCCAATGCCGTCTTCTTGCCGAATTTTTCTCTGATATACTTAATTTCTTCCGCCACCTTTTGCCAACGCAAATTCTCATCTGAAAGCAGAGCCTCCAACTCACCTTTCTCGGCGCTCAAATCATCAAACTCTTTATGAATCTCGCTTTCTTCCAACTTACGGAGACTGCGCAGTTTCATATTCAAAATAGCTTCTGCCTGATTATCCGTCAGCGCAAATTCTTTCATCATCACCGCTTTGGGCTCATCTTCTTCCCTGATTATGCGGATAATCTCATCCAAATTCAGGTAAGCTATCAGATAGCCTGACAATATCTCCAAGCGTGCGTTTATCTTTTGCAGGCGATAATTAGAACGACGCTCCAAAACATGAAGCCGATGACGCAAATATTCTCCCAAAACTTCCTTGATGCTCATCACTCTTGGCACGCCGTCAGAATCCAAAACATTCATATTCAGCGCAAATTTGCTCTCAAGCTCCGTTTGCTTAAACAAAAGCTCCATCAGCATATTGGCATCAACGTTCCTGTTCTTGGGCTCTAAAACAATTCTCACATCATGCGTGGATTCATCCCTCACATCAGCCAAAAGCGGAATCTTCTTTTCCATCAACAGCTGAGCAATCTTCTCTATCAGTTTAGACTTGATAACCTGATAGGGAATCTCGGTGACAATAATTTGATATTGCCCCATGCCTAAATCTTCTTTCTCCCATTTGGCACGAATACGGAAATTGCCGCGTCCTTGCTTATAGGCATCTAAAATGGTTGAGAACTTATCAACAATCACACCACCTGTTGGGAAATCAGGCCCTCTTAACTTACGAACCAGAGGCTCAATCTCTACATCCGGCTTCTCTATCAGCAGCAATAAAGCATCGCAGACCTCTGATAAGTTATGCGGCGGAATATTGGTGGCCATACCAACCGCAATACCCGAAGAACCATTGCACAGCAAATTCGGCACCGCCGCAGGCATTACTACCGGCTCTGATTCCTCGCCGTCATAGGTATCTCTGAAATCAACCGCATCATCATTCAAGCCTTCCATCAAGGCCATGGCAAACTCGGTTAGCCTTGCCTCCGTATAACGCATGGCGGCCGGACCGTCACCATCAATATTGCCAAAGTTGCCCTGCCCGTCAACCAAAGGATAGCGCACCGAAAAATCTTGCGCCAGGCGTGCCATTGCCTGGTAAACGGCGCTATCACCATGGGGGTGATATTTACCGATAACATCACCAACCACGCGGGCGCATTTTTTGAAGCCCGATTTGGGGTCCAAATGCAATTGGCGCATGGCAAACAAAAGCCTTCTGTGCACGGGTTTTAGGCCATCTCGCACATCGGGCAAAGATCTTGATACAATGGTGGACATTGCATAAGAAAGGTAGCGGCTGCTCAGCTCTTCGGCCATGGCAACGGTTTTTATTTTTTCTTGCGGTTCTGCCATATTTTTTATATCCAATAGTCTGATTATTATATAATTTCTGCCAAGTTAACACGGCATTTCGGAAATTTCAAGCCGTGTGTGGCAAAAAAGTTTTTATAGAGGAAAAACTCCGTCATTTTTAATAAATCTCTCAGTTCTTCCTTTGAAGGAGAATATTCCTGCTGTAAAATAAAATGCGGAAACTTAAACAATCTGTCTTTATAGGGCTCACCGGCTTCTGCGCAAACGGCACGGCCGGTTTTGGGCGATACGTAAGCCAAATTATCTGTCCGACCGGTGGCTGAACAAACAGACAGGTCAAGCCCCACGCCTAAAAATTCAAGAAGATAAAATTCAAAGTAAGAATAATGCGCTAGCCAATTATCTTCATTTATAAGGTTAAAAAAACTATCGGCGTAATAATAAAATCTTTCCAAATTCTCTTGCTCGGGCATGCAGGCGTTGCAAAGGCTGCAAAATGAGCTCAAAACCCTCAGTTTATTGTTATCACTCATAAAATTTACCGCCAAAGGCGACACCAGCTCCACTCTGAAAAGCAGCATATTTTCATCAACCCTGGCATAGGCATCAACTTTTACCAAATTGCCCAGTTGAAATGTGGATAAATTCTTCTTGCTTAGGCAATTTTTGACATAGCCTGTCACTTTGCCGTGTTCTTTGCTCAGAACAGTCAATATCAAAGATTTTTCGCCATGGCGGCGCAAATTTATTATGTAGCCTTGATCTGTGAACTTCATATCTTAGAAATTAGCTCTCAGCCGCCTTTCCGTCAACAAAAATTTGACAAAATTAATTTATTCGGTTAATATCTTTTTTACTTAAAGAAACAACTTAAAAATTATCATATATGAAAAGAATTATATCTCTTGTGGCAGCTGTTTTTTTGGTTGTCGTGTTGGTGTGGTCGTATTATGTCTTTGCACATGATATGCGCCATGCAGGAAGAATCATGCTTGAGCTCATTTGTCTCTCCGGCCTCGTTTTTTTTGGGGCTTATGCTTTGAAAATCAGAGGACTGCGCAATTTGCGGAAATCTCATCTTTCTTGGAGTGAGAGAAGACTTGAGCTTAGAAAGCTGCGTGATCTCATCGAGCTCATTGATCATGTTGCCATGGCTTTGTTGCTCAACGGTCTGGCCGTCGGTTTTGCCGGACTTGCTGCCGGTATGCTGGCTTAAGACAAAAGAAAAGCCTGAGTTTGTTGCTCAGGCTTTTCTTTTTAATAATCATGTATCATGCTTTTGGTTATCTTATCATATGCCATCAGCTCTGTTAAAACTCTTTCCATATCTTTTAGAGGAATCGCATTGGGGCCGTCTGATAAGGCCTTCTCCGGATTATCGTGTGTTTCAATGAAAACTGCAGCAACGCCCACGGCCACCGCCGCTCTGGCCAACACCGGAGCAAATTCTCTTTGGCCACCGGAAGAACCTCCTAGCCCCCCCGGTTGCTGGACCGAATGAGTGGCATCCATAATTACGGGACAGCCGGTGTCTTTGGCCATTTGCGGAAATGAGCGCATATCCGTTACCAAAGTGTTATAACCAAAGGAAACACCTCGCTCGGTTAGGCATACTTTGTCATTGCCGCTGTCTTCACATTTTTGAACCAATGTCTTCATATTCCACGGCGCCAAAAACTGCCCTTTCTTAATGTTTATCACTTTGCCGGTTTTGGCGGCGGCAACAACCAAATCCGTCTGGCGGCACAAAAATGCCGGAATTTGTAATATGTCTACATGTTTGGAGACCTCCGCACATTGGTATTGCTCATGTACATCAGTCACTATCGGGATATTGTTATAAAGCTTTTTGATCTCATCAAAGGTGCGCATTCCCTCTTCCAGGCCAACACCGCGCGGACCATTCAGCGATGTGCGGTTGGCTTTGTCAAAAGATGCCTTGAAGACATAGTTAATGCCCAATTTCTTAGTTATCTCCACCATTGCGCCGCAAATATCAATAGCATGTTGGCGGCTTTCTATTTGGCAGGGGCCGCAAAGCAACGCCAGCGGCAACTTATTGCCAATCTCAAAATTTCCGATTTTGATAATTCTTTGTTCCATTGGTTTCACCTTTCTTTTTTAATATTCTCAACGCTATCATATTTTATGAAATTGGCAACAACATAAAATAAAATCCCCAAGTTGGGGATTTTTGCTAATTAATCGCTATCTTGGTCCAGACAAACAACACGTTTCCATCGTTTTTGACGCCGGGAACATAAGCCGCCTGCAGGGCGAATCTCTTGTATTCCACACTAGCCAAAGGAAGCGGCGCCGGCACCGGAAGATAGTACCATTCACTGCGCTGAGTAATTCCCAGCGTATATCCTATGCTGACTCTGAAGTCAGGATTACAGTTTACAAACCAATTCTTCATGAAGGCATAGCCGAAAAAGGTTTCCAGATGTTTGTTGGAATCCTTAAAGCCCATGGCATAGAGCCCATGCCAGTTGCCGTTTTCATCAAAACGCGACTTTCCTATACCAAACCCCCATGGATTTTCGTTGTATCTATCTATGTGCTCTTGGTCATAAGCCAGGCGGTTGTGCCAGGCATAAACCGGAATATAGGCATCATATTCTTCAGAATCCCAAGTTTTAGCAACATCTGATTTCAGCTGTTGCCAGTATTCCGCAAATCCGGCTCTTGCCGGAGCGGTGTACAAACAAATGAGTATGCAAATTATCAGTATTTTTTTCATGAGGAATGCTTATAAACGCAAATAAATATGATATCAACTCTTTTATTTAAAAAAATTAAAAATTGTTAAAAACTAATTTACTCAATCTTAAGTATTTAACGCTATTTATATGTTGAATATACAATATTTTCATTGTCTTAAACAAAAATCTATTCTAGCCTGGTGGAAATCAAAGGATAATGGCATGAATTCTTTTTTATTACGCAGATTAGCTCCTTTCTTTGTGGCGGCCGTGGCCATAGAGTTTTTGACTTTTGGGCTCTTGCTGTTGGCTGAGCGCGAGTATGTTGACTGGGCTTTTATGCCAATGATTAAGACTGTGGGCGTGTTGCTTAAAACCACCTCAATCTCTTTTCTATATATGATGCTGCCTTATGTCATTTATCTGCTTATTCTCCCTGCCAAATACGTCAATTCTAAATTTGATCATTTTATCGCATCTGCCAATTTTAGTATTTTTGTTTTCTTGAATCTCTTTGAAGAAACTATGTCTTTGGTCTTCTGGGAGAAATTCTCCGCTGCTTTTAACTTTATTGCCGTCCAATATCTAATTGATATGCGCGAAATTGCTGATGACATTTCTCAAAGCTACCTATTTATTGCCTATATTGCCGCTTTAATCATTATCACTTTTCTCATTGTGCGGCGGACAGAAAAATTTCTGCTCACCTCAACCCCCTATCCTCATTGGTTTAAACGCGCAATCTACACCTCTATTTATCTCTTATGTTGTGCTCTTATCTATGTCAACGCTGATGAGCAAGAGCTCAGAATTGATGAAAACCAAATCAACAACGAACTCTCAAAAGATGGAACTTATAGCTTGGTACGCTCACTTTGGAAAAGCAATTTGACTTATCAGGACTTTATCGCCAAAAACAAAAATATCATAGAATCAATAAATTAAAGATATTTTTTCAAAAATATACAAAAAATGTCTTGACAAAACTTGTTTTGGGTATTACATCTTGTTCAGTTTTTGATTTTTTAGATAAGAATTGTGTTTTAGTCAGGGGTGTTGGAATGAGTTCGTGCAGAAAAGGAATTCGCTACTCCTCAGTTGGGCCTCTCCTTCATCTCTGACTTTTTAAGATATAAAAGCCCGGTGGGTTTGTTGCTTCTTTCGCACCCGGCTTTGGAGAATGTGTTACCCCTTTTTAGGTGGATGGAGATACTCTTCTTTTTGAAGATGCGGTATCTCTTGAAAGCAAATCGCGGCTAGCCATTCTCCTCAAAAAAAAGCACTTCGATGCTTTCCTACTAATTCTTTGTTGTGCGAGGAGAATAACGTTGTGAAACGGTATCTCCTCTTTTTTTATTTTAAAATTCTCTTTTTTTAAAAAAATAGTTGACAAAATTTCAGAAATATGTTTTATAGGCAGTATTCAAATCAATTACTGTGCCTACAATTATACAAAGAACCGGGGATTAACCAACCAACTAACCCCAACTTTAAAACTTCAGTCTCCGGTTCTTTTTTATATAAAGGTTCTGCGCGGCCGATAGCACCATAACGGAATGGTTTTCTTCATTAGCTGAGACAAAAGCTATTGCCCGTGTGGAACCTTTTCAAAAACTTGCCGGAACGGAAACTTCATTTACCCGTAAGCTGCCATTGTATTGTTTGGTTTCTGTTCCGGCCCCTTATGGAGCGCTCTACCGCTTCGGCTGTAGTTGGGCTCCAAAACTATGCTGAGTAAGGTTTTGGGTTAACCTGCTCGGCATCCTAAACTGGTGTAAACCAGTTCTTTCTTTAGCCATAAACCCGAAGCACCTCATGTCGTGAGACACGGGTGCTCATTTTTTTTGCTTTTTTCTAAATCCTATCTTCCGCTGGAGCCAAAACCTGCCTCACCTCTGGCGGTGGACAGTTCCTCAAAGGCTTCCTTGCTTATTTCCTTAAACATTGCTCGGTAGGGAAACGGCAGCTCAACCTGGGCAATCTTATCTCCCGGAGCAATCGTATAAGACTTGCCGCTCCCTGCCGCGTTGGTATTTAACAATCCCACAATCCACTCGCCGCGGTAGTCCGTATCGATGATTCCGGCAATGGTAATAACACCATGCTTAATTGCCAGCCCGCTGCGCGAATTTATGCGAAACCACAGCGGCGCTTCTGCCGCAATCTTTAAGCCGGTTGGAACACCAACATGCTCCCCAGGGGCTATTGTCAGTGGCTCTTTTATAGCAGCACAAATATCGAAGCACGCTGAGCCTTCGGTTGCATAACTCAAATTGGCCTGATTTTCTACATAGTGAGCCAGTTTTGTGTACTTTACCTCTGTTTCTATTCTTTGCATATCTTCTTCCTTCTATACAGCAACCTCTCCTTTTAAGGGGCCGTGGCACTGGTAATCAACCAACTTAAAATCCTCATACTTAAAATCAAAAATATTCTTAACCGCGGGGTTTAATTCCATTTTGGGCAGAGGCAGAGGCTCTCGCCTGAGCTGAACCTTAACCTGCTCAAAGTGGTTATTGTAAATATGCGCGTTGCCCAACGTGTGCACAAATTCTCCCGGTTTTAGCCCCGTTACCTGTGCAACCATCATCGTCAGCAATGAATAGGAGGCAATGTTAAACGGCACGCCCAAAAACATATCGCAACTGCGCTGATATAACTGGCAATTCAAACGCCCGTCCGGAGTGACATCAAATTGAAAAAATGCGTGGCACGGCGGCAAGGCCATCTTATCTATCTGTGCCGGATTCCAAGCCGTGACAATCAGGCGGCGGTCTTGCGGATTTTTCTTTATCCGCTCAATTACATCAGAAATCTGGTCTATCCCCTCGCCGTTAAAATTACGCCATTGGGCACCGTAGACAGGCCCCAAGTTGCCATCTTTATCTGCCCATTCATCCCAAATATGAACATTATTGTCTTGCAAATATTTGATATTGGTGTTGCCGGAAAGCAACCAAATCAGCTCATGAATAATCCCTTTCAAAAACATCTTCTTAGTGGTGACCAGCGGAAAACCTTGGCTCAGATCAAACCGCATCTGGCGGCCGAAGACTTTGCGCGCATAAATGCCGGTGCGGTTATCGGCGTCTTGGCCGTTTTCCATAATGTCTTTTAAGATTTCCAAATATTGTTTCATGGTCTTTCTCTTTCTTAGTACTGGACGCTGATGATATTCATGAGTTTTTTCAAAACCGCTTGGTCTACAAAATCTCCCCTCTTGACCCACAAGGATGTATAGACGTTTTCTTGCTCATAATCCGGGCTGACTTTTTGGTAGCGCTTCTCCATAACCTCAATACAGGGAGTAATATCTATCTTTTTCCCTTCAAGCGAATCGACTTTGCCGCAGTACCGACTGTCAACAATCACATCCGGCAGCAGAGACTCGCCAGAGGACATAAATAGCTTATATATGGTGGCGCCTCCGCATATGTATAAATTCCCCTCGAACTCTGCAAAATCTTTGATATCTCCGGCAACAAAATGGCGGGTTTTGTCGCTTACCTCATAGCCTTTTGTTAGGGTCAAGACATAGATGTTGCGATTGGGCAATGTGCGGTTGGGAAAACTTTCATAGGTTTTCTCGCCTACGACCAGATTCTCCCCCTCGGTAATTTTGCGAAACCGTTTGAAATCTGAGGCAATGTGCCATGGAATCTTGGGGCCAATCCCTATCAAATTATCACCATCGTGACGGCACCAAACTGCAATTTTGGTCATTGTGATACTCCTTTTTTTCACATTATAGATAATTCGTTTTTAAACACAAAAAAAAGACTGCGTTTTCCCACAGTCTTTTTCCACTTCTTTTTGCCCTATACACCCAACCGCAACAGGTCATAGGTTCGGTGGTAGTGCTGCAAGGCGGTTACGGCACAGGCTCCCGGATATTTGACAAGTAAGTCAAATCTCCCAAGAGAGGCCAAATATTCGGCGGCAACCGGCTCGTTTTTCTGGGCTAAGACTTCCAACTGGTGAAGTCCTATCAACTTCTCGGTAGCGGCCTGGCAAAGCAATGCTTGGCAGCCCCAACGCGCTAACTTCTGATTGAGTTTGTCTTCCTGATAAATGCGACATAACATCTTATATAAGTCAGCGGCGTTTTCAAAACTTTTGGCGCAACGGAGAAGTTTCTCCAGCTCAGATTCATTATGGCAGACAGATTTTAAAATCTTCTTGTCTACCGGACAGCCATTGGCTACTAAGCGGCGCAAACTGTTGAAGTCATGTTCACGCACAAACAAAAAGGCTCTTTGGCGGCGATCAATAACAAATCCTTTCATTTCTATACTAATTTGGTGACATATTCTTAAATAAAACAGCTCGCAGTATATGCACCTCTTTCGAAATTGCAATAAAAAATATTATTACTAATCTTATATCTTGATTTTTTTTGTAAAACGCTTATACTACTTGCTGTCGGCGCAATCCGACTATGACACTAGAGGCGCTGTGAAATAGGATATTTGGACCCGGGGGCAGTACCCGGCACCTCCACCATTTTTTACCTTAAACGGGGGTGACATAGGATTGACAGGTGTCAGTAAAGATAGTTTGCTGTGTTCGGTGAGATACCACCGTTATCGGTTCAAATCAAAATGAATGCTAACGATAATAACGTAGCACCCGTTGCATTGGCTGCTTAATTGTAGTCGCAACAAACTAAATTCTTTTGACTTTGGTTAGTTAAAAGTGGGGCTGTCGGGACTTGCCCAGCAACAGGAAAGTCCCCCTTTTTTAAGTTTTTTTTGAGATTGGGTTTTGAAATATGAAAGATTTGGAAATTAACTACGATAAATTGGTCGAAAAATCTCTTAAACATGTGGTGATTGAAAGTCTCAAAATCGCCGCAGACGAAGGTCTGCCCGGTGAGCACCATTTCTATATCACTTTTAAAACCAATCATCCAAATGCCAGAGTTTCTGCCCAATTACTCAACCAATATCCTGAGGATATGACTATCGTTTTGCAACACCAATTTGCAAACCTGATGGTTGGGGCAACCTATTTTGAAGTTGACCTAAGCTTTGGCGGCATCCCTCAAACACTTAGAATCCCTTATGATGCCATAACCTATTTTGCCGACCCTTATGCCAAATTTGCTCTAAGCTTTAATAACAGTGATGATTTATTTTCCGCAGAGGACATCTTGGAAGATGAACCTCAAGAGGCTAAAAATCACGATCAGTCTGCCGTGGTGGTTTCTATTGACGAATATCGGAAAAAACATGCGTAAAATCTCCTTAATTATTGCTAACCGCCACTCTACCAGCATCTGCCTGGAAGATGAGTTTTATAACGAGCTCAAAAAAATTGCCGGTGAAAAAAACATAAGCATCAATGCTTTGGTAACCGAGATTGATGCCGCAAGAGAACACGAAAATCTCTCAAGCGCTATCCGTGTCTATATCCTCAACAGCTTACTTTGTCGGCAACAATCACTTCAAGCTTCTTGACTTCAAATGAGGCTAAGATATAATATATTGAGGAGGTGTTTATGATAAGAAAAATTTGTTTATTATATCTTCTGTCCGTGGGACTGGCGTTGATTTCGTCTGACGCAGCTTTCGCCGACAGCGCGGAAGAGCGTGCGGCTGCTAATGCACGAAAAAGTGTAAATTATAGCCTGCAAGAAGCTCAAAAACAAATGGATTATCTGCAGGAAGACTACGATAAAGCTCTGGAATTTTGCCAAAATTCTCCTAATGATCTGGATTGTACTGATGAAAATGGTTATTTCCGTTCTACCATAAATGATTATAACAGCTATAAAGAAGAACATGAACAGATTCAAAAGGAATATGATCAACGTATTCAAACTGCTACAGAAAAAAATATCAAAACCGAAAAAAAACGCGATGAACTGACTGCTATGATTGAACAAGCAAAAAAAGATGGAGTGGAAATTTCTCCAGAGGTTGAAAAGTTCATTCAAAGTAGTAACAGTCTTGATCAATTGGAAAAACGAACACAGTCATTAACCAAAGATATTGAGTACCAAAAATCTCCTGAAGGGAAAGCTGCCAAGCAGCAATTAAAAGAGTTTGAACATAGAGTTAACCAACTAACCGCCGCAATGATGGATCAAGGAAAAGATTACATGATGGCTAGTAATGATGCCGCCTTTGAGCTATCTATTTGTTATAGAGGAAATAAAAAAGTTAACCAATCTTGTGTTGATGAAACACTCAAACGTTATGGTATTGATCCTGATGAAAAGACGACATCTCAACAAGAAGAAACAAATTCTTCTAAAGATGAACAACAATCTAAAACAAATGAGGAACAAGAAGCAGAAAAAACAAAAGAGGATGAGGCTTCTCCTCAAGAAGAAAGTAATCAAACATCTCCTCAAGAGGAAAGTAATCAAACATCTCCTCAAGAAGAAAATAGAGATGAACAAACCGCTTTTAACAGTGCAGGCACACAAACTCCTCAATCAGATGCTCAAATTACCGGCTGCTCAAAAGACTTTGGAATATTCAGCGGTTTGATTACTACCGGTAGCAAAATTTTTAATGGATTGCGTGATTTAATTTATGTGGTGGCCGGCTTTGGTATTCTTGGAGTGGCTGTAGGTGGCTTTTTTGGTAATCTTAATTGGAAGTGGTTGGGTGCCATTATTATTTCATTGGTTGTAATTGCCACAACAGGAGAAATTATCAATATGATTACCGGATGCGAAGGTTTTAGCCAAGAAATAATTACCGATACATTAAAATAACTCTCACAAACTAGAACAACTTGAGCATGCTCTGGCAGGCTTGGCTGGCAAGTGAGAGGGAATTTATCGCTAATTGTTGGCGGGTTTGGAGAGCCAGCATATTGGCACTTTCCTCATTCATATCTGCCAGCGTCAATTTGTCCGCACCCTCGGTCAAGACATTTATCAAACTCTCGGTGAAATCTTGGCGCGTGGTGATGATTGAGTAGAAATTCCCAAGTCTTTGGCTTGTTGTCCTTAAATCTGAAGTCAGTGTTCGAATCTCTTCTAAACTGTTCATAATATCTGAATAGGTCATCCATGCAGAATCATCTATCTTGTTAATAGCTGAGCACGATATCTTAAAAGAAGAACCTCCGTCTTCATTAAGGCGCACTATAAGCTCGTCTCCTTGTAATAAATTAACTCCTTTATAGCTTGCATCTACCCATAATTGATTGAGCTGATTACAAGTTTCCTGATAACGTTCAATGTAGCTATTTTTATTGTCTCCTTCTTTTTCTTTATCTTCAAACGCTTTGTCAAACTCATCTTGAGGAAAATCTTCTAAATATTTTAGACCTTCTTGATTATCAAATGATGTTATCCATTCTGTAATTGTTGTCGTTTCTTCTACTATCCATAAACCGCTGAGATTGTTGGAAATATAGTGTGATGCAACTTTAGATCCTTGTTCTAAAACAAGGTTTGCTTGTATTATATTTCCATAGCCTTCCATCAGAAGATTTGCATCTTTACTAACTCTATATTCATCAAATCCTCCTGAACTAAGTGGGATATTTCTCCAGCCCTGATCTATATGAATATTTACAATACTTGTTTCTTCTTGTATAAAATTACCATAACAGCCTACTAAACTTCCGGCATTTCGATCCGTTTTCATTTTAATTGAAATATTCCCTTGTAACAAACAGGAGCCTGTTTGAAAATCTAGAGCGCTTAAAAAGCTTGTAGCATTTGTTCCGTTGCAGGTGCCTTCTATATTTACATCAGAAACAATACAATCCTTTTTTTTAGCACCTTTTACAATGGCTGTTTCTTTTGATTTTTCATCAATGGTATATGAAATATCTAATCCAGAAATTCGACAGCTATTATTGACTACAATGCCTTCAGTTGAGCTTTCCGTTCCCGTAAAATGAAAAGTCAGTTTAGGCGTATTTTTTCCCTTTACGATTTGACCTATACCTATCAATTGTTGCCCTTCTTTGAGTTGAATAGATGTGTTGCCCATGTCAATATCGCTATCAATGACAATAACACCATCTTGTGCCGATGTATTTTCAATTGCGGACAGTAATTCAGCTTTATTGGAAACAACTATTGCAACTTTTTCATCTGAAAAATCGTCACTTTCATACGCTTGCAAGGCTAAATCTGCCAGGACATTTAAAACTTCGGTTCCTGTGTCTAACGCTGTGGTCGCTGCTTTTATGGTGCTCACCGCTTGACCCATACTATCTAACAGAGCATTTAAATCATCTGCTCGATTATTTAATGAAAGGGCCGTATAGTATGAGCTCGGATTATCTATGGCGGAATTTACTTTATTGCCGGTGGCTAACTTATTTTGAGTAGAGGAAACCTGCCCGCTGATGTTTTGCAGGCTCAATAAATTTGACCGCATACTCGCAGTTAAGCTTATCCCGTTCATTTCCTCTTTTTGGTCCTTCGTATATATACGCTCTTAACTCTATATTTTATTGAGCTTTTTGACCACTATAACTGAGGACTTTTCCACATGAATAAAACCCCGTTTGACTTTTCAAACGGGGTTTTATTTTGTAGAATTATTTATTCTTCATCATTTAGCGGAGTATCATCAACCTCATCAAAGTCATCGGTCTCACTCTCGCTTTCCAGCAACAAGGTCTCATCCTCGGTGCCATCTTCTAACTCTGATTTTCTGCGGCGCCCGCGACGTTTCTTGGTCGGCGACTTCTTTTTCATTGCGTCTATGATGTAATGCCCTGCTATCTTATACAAATCAACCAGGTGATTATTGTACATATGATCTGCGCCTTCTACCATAGCATAATCTACAGATACATTACGCTGAGTATTTAATCTCTTCACCAAAGTACTGACGCTCGATGGCATAACAATCTCATCAGCACAGCCCTGGGTAATCAGCCCAGAAGTTGGGCACGGAGCCAAAAATGAAAAGTCTTTCTCATTGGCTGGGGGTGAAACTGCTATAAAATTATTTATATCCGGTCTGCGCATCAAAAGCTGCAACCCTATCCATGCTCCAAAAGAATAGCCTGCTATCCAACACTGTCGAGCCTCCGGATTCACTGCTTGCAACCAGTCTAATGCAACCGTGGCATCTGATAGCTCACCGGGACCGTCTTCAAAATTTCCCTGCGAGCGCCCAACGCTCCTGAAGTTAAAACGCAAAACTGAAAAACCCAAATTTTGGAAACAACTAAACAAAGTGTATACCACCTTGTTGTTCATTGTTCCGCCATATTGTGGATGTGGGTGTAAAATTAAGGCTATCGGCGCTGAGGGGTTCTCGCTCTGGTGGTATCTTCCCTCCAGGCGACCGGCAAGCCCGTTAAACAATACTTCTGTCATTTTTCTTAACCTAAATTTAGCACTTTTACGTAAATATATACATAAAAGCTATATAAATTATTAACATTTTTCAGGAATGTACCACAAAATGAAAACAAAATTCAAGATGATTCTTAACGACATTGATGCTGTTATTGCTAGAGACCCTGCCACAAAATCTCGCTTGGAGGCGCTGTTTTGCTCTGCCGGATTGCAGGCTATTATCGCTTATCGCGGCTGCCACTGGCTTTGGAAGAAAAATTTTCGCTTAACTGCTAGAGTGCTCTCGCAAATTACCCGTTTCTTAACCGGCGTGGAAATCCACCCCGCCGCGCGAATCGGGAAAGGCTTCTTTATCGACCACGGAATGGGCGTGGTTATCGGCGAAACTGCTGAAATCGGCAACAACGTTACTCTCTACCACGGCGTAACTTTGGGCGGTGTTGCCGTCTTTAATAAAAACGGTAAAATCACATCAAAACGCCACCCTACCCTTGGTAATAATGTTGTGGTTGGTGCCGGTGCGCAAGTGCTTGGCCCCATCAATATCGGCGATGATGTTAAAATCGGCGCCAATGCCGTGGTCTTGAAAGATGTGGCTGCCAACCAAACCGTTGTCGGCGTGCCGGCTCATGAAACTCTCAAAAAACACATCTCCGATAACAAATTTCATCCTTATGGCATTAACCCTACTGATAAAGATCCGGTCGAATATCGCTTGGAAAAACTGGAAAAAGAATTGGCAAAACTCAAAGCTTCCTTGCCTAAGGATAAAAACTGACATTTAACAATTTTGTAACTATTCTTATGCTATTTTTTGTAGTATTATAATACTATAGAGCTTTTAGCAGGAGGGTGCCATGAATACACAAACTTACCTTTGGAGTGCCGCCGGCGCATTGTTGATTACAACGGCTGCCATGGCTCAATTGCCTGCAAATCCTTGGGAAATCAATCCAAACGACGGATATATGGGAGACAATGTTGCCAATACAGATGTAACACAGGCTCCCGTTTATCAGGACACGGCAAACGGTGGCGAAATTCTGCCCGTTGATCCGTGGGCCAGAGCAAGAGACAAAAGCGGAATTAAGACGTGGCGTGGTAGCGGCCAGCATGGGAAGTTAAACTATATCGGTGAAGCAACTACTTATGGCCAGGCTCAAGGTCAAGAAATGATTGCTCCCGAAGTTAACAGACATAATATGTTGGTTGCTACCCAACATTTACGCGACCTTGGGTATAAAATCCCCAAAAGTTATGATGAAAAAATTAAAAATATGCCGCAAGCTTATGCCAGACACTTGCGTGAAGCTTATGATGGCTTGGGACATCAGGGCAATCCTTTTGATACCATGTTCTCCGGCTTTTTGGATGTGGTGGAAGATCAATCTGGCCTGGATATGGAAAATATCTTGTTTAACAGTGTTGATATTCTTTCAACTGATTAAAATAAAGGTTGTATTCAATGTATAAAATATCTTTTCTTTCCGCTCTCTTACTTGTTGTTCCATCTTTGGTTTGTGCTCAGGTTTTGCAAGTAAAATCTTCACAAACCGTGGCAGATACAAAGATAGACGTACAAAAACAACTCCAACCGACAAATATCTTACATCAAACAAAGGAAAACGCTTCACTACAAAAAGATACTTTACCGCTGCCACCACCAGCACAAATTACTCCGGAGCAGAAAATTTATGCCCGCAGAAGTATTCAAAAAAATATTCAGACATCCGTTGTGAATGCCAACAAAGCTGAGAGAAGAAGAATGATTGATGCGGTTGAAACTTTGCAAAAAATTAAAAATCGCAGAGAAAATCTCAAAAAAGCTCCCGATGAGCAAGTCCCTTATGAGGCGCCTCAGGTTAATGCCTCCAGCAGACAAGATGTGCAAAAATATCTGCAAGAAACTTTTGTCGATCCCTTGGATGATTCTTTCAAAATCCCTGATTTGGAACAATAAATGAATATTCTTACTCCTTCTATCATTCTGGTTGAACCTCAACTCGCAGAAAATGTCGGTATGGCCGCTCGTGCCATGATGAACTGTGGACTTTGCGATATGCGCCTTGTTAACCCGCGTGAAGACCACACCTCTGACAAAGCTATTGCCGCCTCCTCCAATGCAGAGGAAATTCTTTATAACGCCAAAGTCTATGCCTCTACTGAAGAAGCTATTGCCGACCTGCAATGGGTGGCTGCAACCACTGCCCGCCACCGCGACCAAACAAAAGCTGTCTTGAGCGCCGAATTTGCTGCCCATGAAGCTGCCCAAAAGCTCCAAAACAACATTCGCTGCGGGTTGATGTTTGGACCTGAGAGAACCGGGCTTAATAATCGTGATATCTGTTTGGCTGATGCCATCATCAATATTCCTCTCAACCCCAAGCACTGCTCGCTCAACCTTTCGCAGGCAGTCTTGCTGGTGGGCTATGAGTTCTACAAGACCCAAAAGAATTTGGGCAAAGAAGAATTTGTCACCAACCACACCACGCCGGCAGAAAAAGAAAAAATTCTCAAATTCTGCTCTTATCTTGAAAGCCTACTTGAAGATTGCGGAAATTTCAGAGTGGGTGAAAAAAGAGAAAAAATGGTCATCAATCTGCGCAATATCTTTACTCGCGGTCAATTAACCGAGCAAGAGCTTAACACTCTCTATGGTGTTATCAACCACCTCCGGGGAACGCCCCGGCCGGTCAAGCGACCGGAGGCATAACTTCGCTGGTGCGAACGCGCACCTCGATAACTTCGCTGTTATCCGCTCAACTCCCGTTGGTCGGGGTGCTGCCGTCGGCGCCTTAACCAAACAATCTTTGCCCTTTCACACAAATTAATTGCATTTTAATTTTTCTGCTCTAATATCATTTCCGCAGGCGCGAGTTGCGTCTGCGGAGTGTAGAAGCTCCTTACCGTAAAAACAACTCCTCTTTTGGGGAGCTGCCGATATAAGCGTACTTGTACGTCGAATAAGGCAGACTGTAACGCTACAGTTTCTACCTCCCCGCCTTTTTTCTTAAAAAGGCTGTTTCTTTTTAACAAGAAATTTAGGAGTTTGAAACGATGAATAATAAAAAACAAGCTATCAAAGAACTTATTCAAAA
>CALXVW010000111.1 GCA_944392185.1 uncultured Alphaproteobacteria bacterium | reverse complement strand
ATCCACATCGTATACACCATCTACCTGAGTGGCCTTAAGCAGCGCATCGCATTGCATTTCAGAAGCGCGTAAAGCCGCCCCCGTATCGGTTGTGAAGTATGGATTACCGGTGCCGCCGGCAAAAATAATTACCCGCCCCTTTTCCAAATGGCGCAGAGCACGGCGATACATATAAGTTTCACAAACTTGGGGAATACTTAAACCTGAAAGCACGCGTGCCTGCGTACCGATTGTCTCTAATGCGTTTTGAATGTAAAGGGCATTCATAACGGTGGCCAACATTCCTACTTGGTCTGCAACCGTGCGGTTCATTCCTTTAGAGGCCTCTTTGGCGCCTCTGAAAATGTTACCACCACCCACGACGATGCAAACTTCTACTCCGCTGTCATGTACTTTTTTGATTTGGGCTGCCAAGTCTTTGATAACCTCTGCCGACATCCCGAATGCTTTATCTCCCATCAGCCCTTCGCCGGAAAGTTTAAGCAAAATTCTTTTATAAATCGGTTTCATGAAAAACTCTTTTTGCAGATTAATTTTTTTCAATATTAACAACTTTAATCCATTTGTCATCAGTTTTTTCTGCTTTTATGCATAAAGAGGGTTGCCAAAGTATTCTTTAGGCGCTAAGAAGTAAGTATTCTAAAAAAATTATCAGGGGATTTTTCCATGTCTAATTCAGAACTTTTTACTCTCTTTGGAATCGGCGGCTATCTTCTGGGCTCCATTCCTTTTGGCTTGGTACTTTGCTTTTTGGCAGGATATGGCGATATCAGAAAAATAGGTTCCGGCAATATCGGCGCCACCAATGTTTTGCGCACCGGCAACAAGACTTTGGCTCTGCTTACTGTTTTGCTTGATGCCTCAAAAGCCGGATTGGCCGCCTATATTGCAAAAGAATGTTGCCCTAACTATGCCTATGATTTGTTTGGAATGCCAACTACTGTTTCTCAGTTGGCGGCGCTCATTGCCGGCACCTGCGCCATTTTGGGACACAATTTTCCAATCTGGCTCAAGTTCAAAGGCGGAAAAGGCGTGGCCTCAGCTTTTGGGTTTGTATTGGTCTTAAACCCGCAAATTGCTCTTGTAGCTTTGCTGATTTGGATTATCATGGCGGTAATGTTTCGTTACTCTTCCCTTTCTGCCATCACCGCGGTTTTCTTTGTACCTTTCCTCTCTTATTATATGAGTGACATGGTACATTTGGTGTTTTACACCTTTATTGTCGTTTTGATTTTGGTGCGCCACCATGCAAACTTTGTTCGCCTCTTTAATGGTCAGGAAAGCAAAATCAAATTCAAAAAATAAGGACCTGGCATCGTGGCTGCAGACGATATTGTCGATATTTTGCAACTTATCAACTCCGAAAATGTGGGGCCGGTTACTTTTTATAAATTGATTAAAAAGTTCGGCTCCGCCAAAAGAGCTTTGGAAGAAGCTATGGCTATTGCAAAAATCAAATTGTTTCCCCGCGACGAGGTTTTGGAAATTCTTGATGAGACGGCAAAAAAAGATATTGCCGTCATTTCTTTTCAAGATACTTTATATCCACAACAATTGCTTGGTATTTCAGATGCTCCTCCGGTTTTGTTTGCCCGAGGTAACTTGAAACTTTTGAATGTTCAAGCGAGCCTTTCCATTGTCGGGGCACGCAATGCCTCCATCAACGGGCGTAAAACAGCTTCGCGAATCGCCTATGATTTAACCAACAAAAATGTTGTGATTATCTCCGGCATGGCCAGAGGAATCGATGCCGCCGCACACAAAGGCTCCTTATATGCTTTTAACCAGCAAGGTCCGACCATTGCCGTCTTGGGTACCGGGGTTGATGTTCCCTACCCTGATGAAAACCAAAATCTTTATGCGCAAATTGTTGAGCAAGGTTGTGTCATCTCTGAATTTTTACCCGGAACTTTGCCGCAGGCTCTCAACTTTCCGCGCCGCAACAAAATTGTGGCCGCTCTGTCTTTGGGGACTTTGGTGGTGGAAGCCACGCTCAAGTCCGGCTCGCTTATCACCGCTAAGCTGGCCACGGAATACGGCAGAAAACTTTTTGCCGTGCCGGGAGCTCCGACTGATGCCAGAAGTTTGGGGCCTAACCTACTTATTAAAAACGGAGCATCTTTAGTGGAAAACGCTCAAGATATTATCAAAGTTCTCCACACCCCGTGCCAACCGATTTTGCAACTTAAAAATCCCCCAAAGCAACAAGAACTCCGTTTTGAAACCGTGAGACCAGCACAAACTCTTTCCTCTCAGAAAACAAAAATTATTGACTATTTGAATTCTGATGGAGTATATGTTGACGAGATTATTCGGGCCAGCGGCATGAGTGCCTCTGAGGTTGCCTTAGAGCTTTTAGACCTTGAAATGAGCGGCAAAATTGAGCGCCAGAGCGGTAACAAAGTGTCTCTGATAAAACGAAAATGATGGGAATTTAAGAATGAAATTAGTGATTGTGGAATCTCCGGCAAAAGCCAAAACCATTAATAAGTATCTGGGAAAAGATTATCAGGTTCTGGCCAGTTTCGGGCATATTCGCGACTTGCCGAGCAAAGATGGCTCCGTTGATCCCGATAAAGATTTTGCAATGACTTGGGAGCTCTCCCCGGGCGGAAAAAAACATTTGGCAGATATTGTCAAAGCCGTTAAAGAAGCTGATACCATCGTTCTCGCATCCGACCCGGATAGAGAGGGAGAGGCTATTGCTTGGCATATTTTAGAAGAATTAAAAGCAAAAAAATTGCTCAAAGATAAAAAAATTGAGCGTGTTGTTTTCCACGAAATTACCAAATCTGCCGTGACGGAGGCCATTAAAAATCCTCGCCAGATTGATGACAACTTGGTTTCTGCCTATATGGCGCGCCGCGCGCTTGACTACCTGGTTGGGTTTACCCTTTCACCGGTTTTGTGGCGCAAACTGCCGGGCTCAAAATCCGCTGGCCGCGTGCAATCTGTTGCTCTTCGTCTGATTTGCGACCGTGAAAATGAGATTGAGAAATTTAAGCCCGAAGAATATTGGACCATTGATGCAGAGCTCTTTACCTCTGCCAAAGCATTAATTAAGTCACGCCTTGTTCAGCTTGACGGCAAAAAGCTCGAGAAATTTGATATCAACTCCGAGGCAAAAGCTTTGGATGCAAAAGCCAAAATTGAGGCTCAAGAGTTCTCCATTGCCAATGTCGAGCGCAAAAAGACAAACCGTTATCCGGCTCCGCCGTTTACAACCTCTACCCTCCAGCAAGAGGCTGCGCGCAAGCTCCGTTTCTCTGCCAAAAAGACCATGCAGATTGCTCAAAAGCTTTATGAAGACGGGTTTATCACCTATATGCGTACTGACGCGGTCAACCTCTCTCAAGAGGCTATTGCCGCCTGCAGAGAAGCTATTGTGAAATATTTTGGCGAGGCCTATCTGCCCAAAGTGGCCAAGGAATACAAAACCAAGTCAAAAAATGCGCAAGAAGCTCACGAGGCTATCAGGCCATCAGATGTGATGAACACACCCAAAAAGATGGAAACAAAATTAGACAGCGATGCTCACAAGCTCTATGAGCTGATTTGGAAACGTACGGTCGCCTGCCAAATGAACCCTGCAATTTTGGATAAAGTGGTCATTGATGCCATCTCCGCAGATACGCAAATTTTGCTGCGTGCCAACGGGCAAGTTATTGACTTTGACGGTTTTCTCAAGCTCTATCAAGAATCTAAAGATGATGCCGATGAAGATGATGAGAACCGTATTTTACCCAATGTGACGGAAGGCGAGCATGTTACCAAAGGCGAGATTACGCCCGAGCAGCACTTTACCACCCCGCCGCCAAGATTCACCGAGGCCAGCTTGGTTAAAAAGCTTGAGGAGCTCGGCATCGGACGTCCGTCTACCTATGCCACGATTATTGCCGTTTTGCAGGAGCGCAAATATGTGCGGGTGGAAAAACTCCGCTTTATTCCCGAAGACCGCGGCCGCATTGTTACCGTATTTTTGGAGAACTTCTTCAGAAAATATGTGGAGTATGACTTCACCGCTCAGTTGGAGGAATTTTTGGATGATGTTTCTGCCGGCGCCATGGAGTGGAAAAAACTTCTGCACGGGTTCTGGGTCAAGTTTATCAAAAACATTGATGCGGTTAAGCCTCTGCAAATCAGCGAGGTCATTGAGAAAATTGACGAGGTCTTGTCTCATCACCTGTTTCCGCCGCGTGAGGATGGCTCTGACCCGCGTGTTTGCCCCGAATGCGGCAAAGGCAGATTGAGCGTCAAGCTTGGGCGGTTTGGCGCGTTTATCGGCTGTTCAAACTATCCTGAGTGCAAATACACCAAGCCTTTGGTTGATACCGCCGATGAGGAGGCTGCTGCCACTGTCAAAACGCCTAACCCCGAAGATAAGGTTTTGGGTGAATTAAACGGGCTAAAAGTATACCTCAAAAAAGGCCCTTATGGTTTTTATCTGCAGCTGGGCGAAGATGCCACTGCCACCACCGAAAAGCCAAAGCGTGCCGCCTTGCCCAAGAATATTTCACCAGAGGAACTCACCTTTGAGCAGGCAGCAAGACTTGTCTCCTTGCCGTTTGATTTGGGTGAGGACATTCAGGTTAATGTCGGCAAATTCGGCCCCTATATCAAGCAAGGCAATAAGTCGCAATCTCTGCGCGGGAATGATACTATTTTCAACATCACTCTTGAGAGGGCAAAAGAGTTGCTGGCCGGTGCCAAAGAGCGCCCGAGCGGCAAGGTTTTGGGTATCAACCCCGCCAACAAGCAAGAGATTACGCTTCTCTCCGGCCGCTATGGACCTTATCTGAAATGCGGCAAGGTCAATTATGCTCTGCCAAAAGCTCTCAAAGACAGAGAACCTACGTTGGAAGAAGCCCTAAACATCATCCACCCGGGGAACGCCCCGGTGCGATAACTCCGCTGTAATCCGCAAGACTAAAAAGCCACCCGTTGAGGTGGCTTTTTACGGCTTGCTAATCGGCGGTGCCCAGGCGACGGCCTGGAGCTGCCGAAGCCGGCAGGGGCAATACCTAGCCGTGAGCCGCACCGCTCCCGTTGGTCGGGGCGCTAATTTTGGGTGCCATGTTCAAACAAATACTGCCCTCTTGCATAATTTAATTGCAGTGCGAGCGCGCACGGCGACCAGGCAAGCGCCTGGAGGCATTACTTAGCTGTAATCCGCTCAACTCACAAAGTTCGTTTCGCTGGCGCTCATGCCATAAACAAATTAATTGCAAATTAATCTTTATGCGTTAATATCATTTCCGCAAGCGTGAGTTACGCTTGCGGAGTGTAGAAGCTCCTTAACACAAAAAACTACTCCTCTTTTGGGGAGCTGCCGATATAAGCATGCTTGCATGACGAATAAGGCAGACTGTTGTGTTACAGTTTCTACCTCCCCGCCTTTTTCTTAAAAGGCGGTTTCTTTTTAATAAGAAATTTAGGAGTTTGAAACGATGAACTATAGAACCATTCAAGAAACCTGGCGGCAAGATATCGGCCCACAATTAAGGCAAATCAGGCTAGAGAAAAAGCAAACAATCACCTATGTGGCAAGGCAATTAAAATTTCCCGTCGATTGGGTTGATATAATCGAGTGCGGCGGCAGGCTTTCTCTGCGCAAATATTGGCGCCTCATCCGGTATTACGGCAAAAAAGTCCATATCCAACTAATTGATTAATCAAAAACCCCCGCTTGGAACTTTTTCCAAGCGGGGGGTTTTTAGCTTACCTCTTATCAGGCCGATTTGGCAGGCGAACTCTTCTTATCTCTTACGATATCCAAGTTGCCGTCTGTCACAATGATGCTGGCCGTGTCGTTATCACCTATCTCACCATCAAGAATTTTTAGCGCAAGCTTATTTTCTATCTGGTTTTTCAGCAATCTCTTTAACGGACGCGCACCATAGGTCGGATCATAGCCGTTATTTACAATCCAGATAAAGGCAGGCTCTGTTACCTTCAGGTGAATATTGCGATCACTCAACCGTTTCTCAATATTCTCAATCTGAATCTTGGCAATCTCTTTGATGTTGCTCTTATCCAGTTTGTGGAAGATTGTTATCTCGTCTATCCTGTTGATAAACTCCGGACGGAACGAGGCTTTTACAATCTCCATAACCTTGGCTCTAATCTGTTTGCCATCATCAGCGCCGGTGGCGTTTGACAATATCTCAGAACCCAAGTTAGACGTCATGATGATAATGGTGTTCTTGAAGTCCACCGTCCGACCTTTGCCATCGGTTAGGCGGCCATCATCCAAAACCTGCAACAAGATGTTGAAAACATCAGGGTGCGCTTTTTCTATCTCATCAAACAAAATAACCTGGTAGGGTCTGCGGCGAACAGCCTCGGTCAAGAAGCCGCCTTCCTCATAGCCGACATATCCCGGAGGAGAACCTATCAAACGGGCAACCGCGTGTTTCTCCATGTATTCAGACATGTCAACCCTCAGCATGGCGCTCTCATCATTAAACAAGAACTCTGCCAAGGCTTTGCTCAGCTCTGTCTTGCCCACACCGGTCGGCCCCAAGAACAGGAAGGACCCTATTGGTTGTTTGGCATCTGAAATTCCGGCTCTTGAACGTCTTACCGCATTAGATACTGCGGCAATAGCCTCTTTTTGGCCAATAACACGCTTAGATAAAAACTCCTCCATATGCAGAAGCTTTTCTTTCTCGCCTTCCAACATTTTATCAACCGGAATACCTGTCCATTTGGAAACCACGTTGGCAATATTTTCTTCCGTAACCGTTTCAGAAAAGCTGTTTTTGTGTTCCTTGGCTTTTTCTTCTGCCGCTTGTATCTTGCGTTCAAGGTCGGGAATAACGCTGTATTGCAACTCGCCGGCGCGTTCAAAGCGGCCTTCTCTCTTGGCTATTTCAACCTCTATGCGGGCTTTATCTAACTGGTCTTTCAAGCCTGTGAAGTTGGCCAGGCCCTGTTTTTCCTCACGCCATTTTTCTTCCAGCGCATTTGCCTTGGCCTCCAGGCCAGATATCTCGTAAGCTACCAGCTCACTTCTTTCTTTGGACTTAGGATCAGTTTCCTTCTTTATTCCTTCTCTTTCTATCTTTAACTGCAAAATTCTGCGGTCAAGTTCATCTAGCTCTTCCGGCTTGGAATCTATCGCCATACGCAAAGCACTGGCTGCCTCATCCATCAAATCTATCGCTTTATCTGGCAAAAATCTATCACTGATATAGCGGTTGGACAGTGTGGCTGCCGCTATCAAAGCTCCATCTGAAATCTTGACACCATGGTGCAGTTCAAACTTTTCCTTGATACCTCGCAAAATTGAAATTGTCTCTTCAACATTTGGCTCACCAACATATACCGCCTGGAAACGACGCGCCAAGGCTGCATCTTTTTCAACATATTTCTTATACTCATTCAATGTCGTGGCGCCAAGGCAATGCAGCTCGCCTCTGGCTAATGCCGGTTTCAGCAAGTTGGAGGCATCCATTGAGCCCTCTGAGGCTCCGGCGCCAACCAAGGTGTGCATCTCATCAATAAACAATATGATTCCACCTTCTGAGGCCTCAACATCTTTTAGAACCGCTTTTAGGCGCTCTTCAAACTCGCCTCTGAACTTGGCTCCGGCAATCAGCGCACCCAAATCCAGCGACAACAGCCTTTTGCCTCTCAAGCTCTCCGGCACGTCGTTGTTGACAATTCTCATGGCCAAGCCCTCAACAATCGCTGTTTTACCAACGCCGGGCTCTCCTATCAAGACCGGATTGTTTTTGGTGCGGCGGGACAAGACTTGAACCGTTCTTCTTATCTCATGCTCTCGCCCGATAACCGGATCAAGCTTGC
>CALXVW010000110.1 GCA_944392185.1 uncultured Alphaproteobacteria bacterium | reverse complement strand
GGATAAACGCACATTTATGTTGACATAAGAACTCATAAAACCCGGCATCAACATTAAAGCAGAGCCGAGCCGCAAAAAGACCATTAAAAAATGGTACATATTGAGGTTTAGGAGTTCTATCATTTTTTAGCCGCCTTCAATAATCCGATCAAAAAGCCCTTCGGTCAATGTTTTCATTTGGCTCAGCATGAAAGGAAAGAGCAAAATCAGTGCTACGAAAACGCTGATGATTTTGGGAACAAAGGCCAAAGTCATCTCTTGTATTTGGGTCAGAGCCTGAAAAATACCGATAATTAAGCCCACAAACAAGGCTACAGACAAAATCGGTGTCACAACCTTCAAAAGGGTGAATATGGCGTCTCTGGAAATGTCTAAAACTTCTACTTCTGTCATGGCTTTTACTCAAGAGGGGTCAAGTGTTCAAAATACAAGTGATTTTCAATGCCGGTGAAAAAGACGCCGCTATAGCCCGAGGCAACAATGTCTCTGAAATACCGCGAGAGTAATTTTTTCCAGTCTTCAGACCAATAGCGAGTGATGAAACCGTCTTTATTTACAAAAGATTTTCTAACTATCCAAGAGGGATTGCCTTCTTTCCAATCTTCCCGCCAAAAGTAATCTTGTGGAGAGGCCTCTGAGACATTGAGCTTTGCTAAGATTAATCTTTTGCCGCCGTTTTTCTTAAAGCTCATACGACGCACATCTTCTGGGCTGAAGGGCTGTTTGTTTTGGAAAAGCGGATTGATAACCACAATATCATAATTATTATTCACAATTGCGGCAATCATTTCTTCTTTTGATAAGTATTGGCTGTCATCTAAAATAAAAGCTATATTCTTGGCTTGTTTTATCTGCTCTATGTTGCGGGCGGAATCATTTATCAGCGGTTGATTAGACGGATTTTGAAAAGCTGTTGCTCTGTTTGTAAAGACATAAACTGCCTTTTGGTCTAAAAGAGAGCGTAAAATTGCTTTATCTAAGGCTTTTTCATCTGGGCAGTGTTCGATGCTGATGTGCCCAAGCCCGTGATTGATGGTAACATTTTCTTCTCTGCCTTCTCCGCAATAGTAGTTATTTAAAGCTATCGCATTTATGGCGTTGAGGTATCTGTATTCTGGCGTTCCCTTCTCGGGCTCTTGGTTGCCTAAGTCTTTTTCAAACAAAAATGCCGGATCATAGGCTCCTTCTTTTTCTTCTCTCGATCTGTTATAGCCTTCCACTTCATGTTCCCAGCGCCTTTTATATAAAAGCTCCTGTCCTTCGTGGCTTAAAATTTGAAAATTCGGATTATGTTTACGGGCATAATCAATCAACATCAGCAGATTGTTTCTCATCTCCGCACGATAGTTGGTAATTGAATCCGGTAAATAGTCCATTTGCAAAACTTTTTCTTCCGGTTGGTAAGGGTTTTCTTGGTCAAAGCCATACAACCCGCTACCGGCTCCAATACTTGGAGCCAGCAAAAAGGTACTGAGCCAAACGCCAATCAATATCTTTCTAGGTAACAACATCAGCCTGGTGTTTTCCTGTCCTTTCGGGTATTTCAGAAATGCTCATCGCAATCTTAAATATCTCGGTTAACATTTTTAGGGGATCGTTTTTCAAGTCGTCTTTGCTGTAGCGCTCCAGATAAACCCTGATGGTGGCTCCTGAAGAACCCGTACCGGACAAGCGGTATACAATTCTTGAGCCATCTGTAAAGCGTACAATTAAACCGTTTTTGGTGGAGCTGTGATCTACCGGATCATTGTAGACAAAGGCTCCGGCCTCTGAGACCTTAAAACCTGCAAAAGTTTGGCCGGCAAGGGTAGGTAATTTTGCCTCCAAATCTGCCATCATCTTGTCCGCAACCTCGGTGTCAACACCCTCAAAATCAAAACGAACATAATAGCTGCGGCCGTATTTTTGCCAAAACTCGGTGGTGATTTCTTCTACCGATTTGCCGGTCGCGGCAATGATGTTGAGCCAGAATAATACCGCCCAAATGCCGTCTTTTTCTCTGATGTGGGAAGAACCCGTTCCAAAGCTCTCTTCACCACAGAAGGTGATACGTTTGGAATCCATCAGGTTTACAAAATATTTCCATCCGGTTGGAACTTCGTAGTAGCCGATATTGTGGGCTTTGGCCACTTTCTCTACTGCCGTGGAAGTTGCTGCGGATTTGGCGACACCGTAAATTCCGTTTTTGTACGCCGGAATAAGGGCAAAATTGTCGGTCAAAATTGCCAGGCTGTCGCTTGGCGTTACAAAGAATTTCTTACCCAATATCATATTGCGGTCGCCATCGCCATCATTGGCAGCTCCAAAGTCAGCCGCTTTGTCAGAGAACATAAAGTTTACCAGTTCTTTGGCATAGACCATGTTGGGGTCCGGATGCAAGCCGCCAAAGTCCGGCAAAGGTTTGTAATTTACAACCGAACCTCGGGGGGCTCCTAAGATTTCTTCAAAAATCTTTAGGGCATAGGGACCGGTAACTGCGTTCATAGCATCAAACCGCATGGTGAATCCTTTGGCAAACAGGGCTTTTATGGCGGCAAAGTCAAAAATGCCTTCCATCATTTCAACATAGTCTTTGACGGGATCTATCACGTCAATCTGCATGCCGCAAACTTCCTGCCGCCCAAGTTTAGAGAGGTCAATATCGGCTACATCACAAATTTTATATTCTTTAATCTTTAAGGTTTCTTGGTAAATCTTATCGCTGATAGCGCTTGGAATTTGCCCGCCGGTGTGGTTGGAGTACTTAATGCCGAAATCTCCGTTGATGCCGCCGGGGTTGTGTGAGGCCGAAAGAATAAAACCGCCGTCTGCTTTGTTTTTTAAGATGATGTTGGAGCCGGCAGGTGTCGACATATAGCCGTTTTGCCCTACAATCAGGCGGGAGACTCCGTTGGCTGCAGCCATTTTGATTATTTTTTGAATGGCTACATCATTATAATAACGTCCGTCACCGCCGACAACAAAGGTTTTGCCTTTTAAGTTTCCAATTACGTTGAAAATACTTTGCATAAAGTTTTCAATATAATTGGGTTGAACAACGACTTTTGATTTGCGGCGCAAACCCGCGGTACCCATCTTTTGATCTGTATAGGGGGTGGTTGTTATGGTTTTTATCATAATTACTCCTTAATTTATTTCTATCACTATTAATGGAGCAATCTTATCACCATGAGCCATAAACACAAGCACAATTGTCGAGTTATGGGCAGATAAACTCAGCTAAATTCTTTATCTCTAATTTTGCCGCCAGATGAGAAAGAGACATGCGGCGTTTCAGGGGCTCTGTTTGCATATCTAATACAGTCAAGCCATCCAAGAAAAGCTCACGATAGATAACGCGGTCTTTTAGGCCTTCGCAGAATCTGAAACCATATAATTTTCCCAGCTTTTCTAAAGCCTCAAAAACAAAGGCTTTATTACGAGAGCGCAGAGAAGATGTCTTGTTGCCGCAAACAATCCAGTTGAGATAGGCTTTGCCTTTGGCTGCCAAGTGCTTTTTGGCTTCCCATACAAATTCGGCATAAGGTCCGGGGCTTTGCAAGCTGCCGGTTGCAGAATCGATATTGGCTATGGCGCTTAAGTCTATCAGGCTATCGGTTATGGGAGTGATTAGTGTGTCTGCATAATCATGAGCGGCCTCAAAAAGGTAATTCTTATGGCCGGGAGTGTCTATGATGATGGCGTCTACTTTGGGTGAAATTTCCCGAATCGTGTCTTCCAATTGCTTTAACTCGTTTGGGATGTTACTGTAATCAGATACGGGTTCAAAACGATAGTGTAGAGGAATCGGTAAAACGATGTGGTTGTCTTCACAGAATTTGCGCCGGTTCTCAACATATTTAGAAAGAGAACCTTGGCGGCCGTCCAAATCAATAACCGCTACATTGAATTTTTCTTGCAGCAGTTTGACTGCCAGATGCATGGCAATCGTTGATTTGCCGGTGCCCCCTTTTTCATTGCCGATGACAATGATGTGCGGCGATGTTTTTTTTGTATCTGTCATTATTTCTTGTCAGCCATTGCGAGTTGTTGATTTTGTTTTGCGGCAACAACTATACAAGACTTATTTGATTTTTTCAAACGATTACACGTGTTATCCGCTTCATTTTTTTCCATGCCCACTAATTTGGAGCGGTAAACAACAGCGGCGCCTTTTTGGGCGGGTTCAATGTCAATTTGTGCCTGACGAGCTGCCGCATAGTTTATTTGCTGACGAATGTGGAGAGCGTAATTGCGCGCTTTGGCGTAGTTTGAAAATGCTCCAACCTGGACACCCCATTTGTTTTCTTCTGTTCGTTCTGCTGTTTGAGTTTCTTCAACCGATGAAGATGTTTCTACTTTTGAGGCGTAGAGACTCGGGGTTTCGATGTTATCCGCTAAAGCCAATTTTGTTAGGCCTTTGTTCATCAGGCTGGCAACTTTTTTGTCTCTTTCTTTGGCTGTGTTGTGTCCCATTGTGACAGCAATTACTCTGTGTCCATCACGTTCTGCAGACGTGATGATGTTGAAACCAGCTGCGTTGGTAAAGCCGGTTTTCATGCCATCTGCACCGTCAAAGGTCTTGAGAAGGTGATTGTGGGTGTATATGGTTTTGCCTTTGTAGGTGAATTTTTTTGCTGAAAATAACTCATAGTATTGAGGAAAGTGGTGGTAAATTGCCGCTCCCAAAATTGCCATATCGCGGGCAGTGGTTTTTTGTTGGCGATTGGGCAGACCAGAGGCATTTTTGAATGTTGTGTTTTTCATGCCTAATTCTCTGGCCACTTCTGTCATGGTCTTGGCAAAATTTTCTTCGCTGTAGCCCAAGCCTTCTGCTAAAACAGTGGCGCAATCATTAGCGGATTTTACAATTAATGCCATGATGGCATCACGGACTTTTATTTTTTCTCCCGCTCGTACCCCTAGTTTTGAGGGAGAACGGTTGGCTGCCGTACGTGAAACGGGTAACTCGTCTTCCATCTTTATCAGGCCTTTGTCCAGTGCATTAAAGGTAATGTAAAGAGTCATGAGCTTTGTTAATGATGCCGGGTAGCGTCTTTCATCGGCGTTATTGGCTGAAATAACATCTCCGGTTTTGGCGTCTATGATGATGGAAGAAACCGTGCGACGGGCTGCATGAGCCGACTGCAAAGTGCAAAAACAAAATAGTCCGGCTAATGCCAGGCGTGAAAGGTGTTGAAATACTTTCATTTTCTTATTCATTGTGATTTTATTCTCTTAAAATGGCCTCAAATTTGTTAAAGTTTATGCCTAAAATGCAAATAAATTATTAACGGCTCTCACAAGAATTAAAAAGATATGTGAAATTTTAACTTGACTTTGCCCTTAAATATATGTAGAAACTTTTTGCATTGATGGCGGATTTAGCTCAGTTGGTTAGAGCGCTGGTTTGTGGTACCAGATGTCGTGAGTTCGAGTCTCATAATCCGCCCCATAATAAAGAGGCCTCCGTTCAAGGAGGCTTATACATTGTAGGGACATAGAACGATGTAGGCTATAC
>CALXVW010000109.1 GCA_944392185.1 uncultured Alphaproteobacteria bacterium | reverse complement strand
CCTCAGCCGCTGCCGGCACTTGTGAGGATGTTGCAACATCCTCACAAACAATTAGGGACAATAAACATTGTATAGCATACTTCGTTTATTGTCCCTTTAATGTATAAGCCCCGTTGATACAGGGCTTTTTTTACAAATCCCAAAAATTTTATTTTGTAACCACCACCATTGCCTCACGGAGCAAACGGCCGTTAAGCATGTATCCGGTCTGCAATTCGGCGATAACGGTGCCGGCCGGTTTAGATTTATCCTCAACCTCTTGAATAACCTGATGGAAATTGGGGTCAAAAACCTTGCCCATAATATCCATTTTGGTAATGCCGAATTTCTCAAACACTTTCATTAGTTCGGCCTCGGTAAGTTCCACACCTTTTTTCAAAGCCTCGCAGTTGTCATTACCTTCATTATTATTCACAGCATCAATGGCGCGGTGCAAATTATCTGCCACAGAGAGCAAACTTTTTGCAAAAGAAGAAATGGCATATTTATTGTTTTTTTCAATTTCCTGAGCGCAGCGTTTTTTGGTATTTTCAGCCTCGGCAAAAGCGCGCAAATAATCCTCTCGCAGCTTGGCATTTTCTGCTTTCAAGAGCTCTAAATCGGTTTCATCGGCCTCATCATCAACCTCTGCTTCCACTTCGTTTTCAAGCACTTCATCAGCCAAAGCCTCATCAAGATCTTGAGCCAAATCTTCATTTTCGTTTTCTTGGTGTCTTTTTTTGTTCTTACTCATGTTTTTTCTCTTTAAAAATTTAGGACTTGTGTGTATATATATAAGGAATTTAGTGACTAAAGCTTGACAAGTCAAGAGCGATAGTTTTTTAATAATTTCATAAGTTATTTCTGTTAAAGAAAAAAATTGAATTATTTTTTGGATTCTTGAAAGATATGAGATGAAACCCCATGAATTGAACTCGGATTTGACCACGTCAAAATTATTGCCCAAAGGATTTAATAAAAGAAAATTTACAGTCACTTACGCGGTTACCACCAACCCGTACTTTCAAGAAATTCAGAATTTCTCCAAAACTCAATGCTTAGCCAATACCAACTGGCCGCAAATAGATAAGATTAGGGGCTGGATGGTTTCAGCCGAAACTGCCACATTTATGAAATGGGGCGGGCTTGGGATGATAGCAACCGAGCTACCGGAAGCTTTCAACAATTGTTTTGGAAACAAAGGCGAGAAGCTAACGGTAGTAACACCTCTATATATTGGAGATACGGGCAAAAAGAAAACAGAATTAATCGGCAACAAATATATCGGTGCCGAGCACAAAGAAATAGAACTGACTAAGATAATAACCCTTGATGTGCCTTTCATGAGTGAAAAAAACACGCTCACCAAATACAAAGTAGATGTTTACACCGGGCACTTTGGCAAATGTGATTATATATTTCTCTCCAACGACAGATTTTTTAATATCGATCCCCACAAAGATAACCCGCCGGCACAAGACGGATGTTATATCAAAAACAAGCATGGAATCAATGAGGTTGAGCGTTTTGCCTTTTTCTCAAAAGCCGTTTACGTTTTGATTAAAAATATCTGCGCAGAAAAAATCTCAGCAATTGAATGTCCCAATGTCATTATAGCCAATGATTGGCACAGCGGTGCACTGTCAGGATTGTTAAAATATTTCACCACCGCGCAAGTTGAAAATAAGACGATGGACGCCGCTTTAGCTGAAAAGATAAAAACAATTCCGGTTGTGCACATTGCCCACCACTTGGGTTACCAAGGTTGGGACTACGAAAATACGGCAAAAATACTGAACTCATTATATGAAGACAGAGCCGCGGTTGTTTTCAAAAATGCCAAAGCCATCAAAAACAGCAACCCCCGAGCCACCAATACGCTGATTGTGCATGATTGCTACAACCAAGCCTCTTGCAATTTTCACTTGGCTGACAAAGTTGTAACTGTTTCAAAAAACTACCTTGAAGAAGTTTCAAAAGAATTGGGATTTGGATTTGACTTTCGTGATATTTTGAAGATTCGTAAAGACCACCGAGATTTCTTTGGCATTGTAAACGGTTATGAAAAGAAATTAATATCCCCCAACCAAGAAAAGATTGCGGCTGTTAACAAATATTTTGGGGATACAGATTTTAAGACTTTCGATGAAAATAATTTAGAAGGAAAGTTGCATAACAAAGAAGAATTTATAAAGCTACTTTCAAAAATCGCCACCGACAAAGACTACAAACAAAAAGTAATTCCTTTGGTTGATATTTATAAATTTGAAGACATTTCAAAAGTCATCAAGAATATTGAAAAGACGCCGATTGTCTGCGCCACCAGCCGTTTGGTAGAGCAAAAGGGATATGACATTGCCGCTCAGGCAATTTTAGATCTTTCAAAAAAATACAAAGACACCAAGATAGAATATCCGGTATTTATCTTAGGCGGGGCTGGTGATATTAATTATTTTGAAATGTTGATGAAGTTGAAAGACAAAGTTGCCGAATTTAATCCGCAAATTGCCCGTCGGATTTTTGTTTTCCATGGATATAAAGATGAATTTGCCTATGCCGTTCAACTGGCCTCAGATTTCTACCTGATGCCGTGCCGATTTGAGCCTTGCGGCCTCACCCAAATGGAAGCCATGGCCAAAGGGGCTCTGCCGGTAGCGATGTCAACCGGAGGCTTGGTAGACACGATAGAAGACGGGGTTGACGGCTTCAGAACAGAGGCGTTTTTTAGCAACAACCGCAGGGTTTACGGCAACAACTTTACGGCCCAGCGGCTCAAAACCAACGAGAACGCCTACACGGAAACTTTGGATAAAGCCTTGTCAACGTTTTATGATACTCCAAACCTGATTAACGCCATGAAGAAAAACGCCATGCGCAAAGATTTCAGCTGGGATGTTGAAAACGGCTCGGTTTATAAATACCACAATTTGCTATCAACCGGGCATTTATAGCTTTAAGCAAGATGAAAAAAACGCAGATTTTATAATCTGCGTTTTTTATTTTTGGCTTAGAACACCGCCAGACACCAACTTATAAGAAAAACTCGGCTGGTGGAGTTTATAGAGTGATTTTAGTGCGGCGACAAAAGCGGAGCGTACACCAGACGTACGTGAGCATTTTGGCGTTCCCTCTAAAATCGCTATAGAAAACCGCCAGACGAGTTTTTACTACTTTTTATTATACTTATCACGCCCTACATAATGAGTATGCAACAACTCATGAGCTCTGTGAGAACCGGCCTCACCCAGATATTCCTTATACAAGGTTTTAACCGATTCATTATGATGAGAAAGACGATTCTTTGCTTTTAAATCCTCGTTCATCAACCCTTTAGCACGTTTTTTACGAATATCATCGGTAATACCGCGCGGTTTGGGCTGTCCGGGCATCATCACTCTGGGCTGTCCGCCACCGGAGATACAACCGCCGCGGCAGGCCATAACCTCAACAAAATGATAAGGCATTTCCTCACCGTTGGCTTTGGCTTCCCGAATTTTATCCAAGATAATTTCGATATTACCGCAACCATGAGCAACGGCAATTTTTACCTTGGTTCCTTTGATATCGACCTCAGCTTCTTTAACGCCGTCAAGCCCTTCAATAGCCTTAAAGTTGACATCTCCGAGTTCTTCACCGGTAATATAGAAATAAGCCGTACGCAAGGCCGCGGTCATAACACCGCCGGTCACGCCAAAGATGGTTCCGGCACCGGAATACTCGCCAAGCGGACTATCGGCATCTTCCTCCGGCAAACTGCGGAAATCAATACCGGCCTGTTTTATCATACGGCACAGTTCTCTCGTTGTCAAAGACACATCAACATCCTGGAATCCGGAGCTGCTCATATCCTTGCTGCGGGTAATCTCCCATTTTTTAGCCGTGCAGGGCATAATCGAGATAACCCTGATTTTGGCAGGATTAATCGCCATTTTTTCAGCATAATAAGTCTTAGCCAAAGCTCCCACCATAGATTGCGGAGATTTGCAGGTAGAGAAATGATCAATCATATCATGATGATATTTTTCCAACATATCAACCCAAGCCGGACAACAAGAAGTAAACATCGGCAAACTTTGCGGATTTTCCGTAAAGCGATGAACAAACTCATTGGCTTCTTCAATGATTGTCAAATCTGCACCGAAGTTAGTATCAAACACCTTGTTAAACCCAAGTCTGCGCAAAGCAGCATAGGTTTTTCCGGTCAAGTTCTCACCAAAATCATAGCCAAACTCCTCACCGATAGCCACACGCACGGCCGGAGCAATTTGCACGATGGTTATAATTTCAGGATCACGCAACATCTCCCAAACTTTTTGAGTTTCATCATACTCAACAATGGCACCTGTCGGACAGTGGGCCGAACATTGACCGCACTTGATACACGGACTTTCAGCCAAAGGAATGCCTCCGGCAGCGGTAACTCTGGTTGCCAAACCTCTGTTCAAGTAGCTTAAAGCCCAAACATTTTGCTGGTTTTGACAAACCTCGACACAACGCCCGCAGATAATACATTTAGACGGGTCCAAAACAATTGCCTTTGTTGAATCATCTTTTTCCAATTTTTTATTAAGGCTCGGAAGATTGGAGTGAGCAATTCCAAAAGTATTAGCCATGTCTTGGAGCTCACAATGTCCTGAGCGAATACAGGTCAAACACTCATTAGGGTGATTACTCAAGATAAGTTCCAAAACGGTGCGGCGCACATCAACAATCTCGGCATCACCGGTAATGACTTCCATTCCCTCTGCCACCGGCGTGCAGCAAGAGCGCATAATCCGCCCGCCGACTTTTACGATACACATACCGCAACCAGCCGAAGGGTCAACATCCGGGTGTTTGCACAAGGTTGGAATATCAATATGCGCCTGGCGTGCGGCCTCCAAGATAGAGGTTCCTGCCGGCACTTCAACATCAAAATTATCAATTTTCAATTTTACCATGACTATTTCTCCTCCGCGGCAGCAGGTTTAGCATCAACAAGTTTTTCCAGATACTCATTCTCAAAGAATCTGAGAGTAGAGAGTACCGGGTTCGGAGCTGTTTGCCCCAACCCGCAAAGAGAAGCTTTTTGCATGGCGGTTGCCACACGTTTTAAGTCTGCCAAATCTTGCTTTGTTCCTTTACCTTTATTGATTTTTTCTAGCAACAACAGCATTTGTTTTCCGCCGATACGGCAAGGAGCGCACTTTCCGCAGGATTCGTCGACCGTAAAATCGAGATAAAAATTGGCAATATTAACCATGTTGGAAGAATCATCCATCACAATCATACCGCCTGACCCCATAATAGAGCCGATTTTTTTAAGCTCTTCATAGCAAACCGGCAAATCCATTTTTTCTGCAGGAATTACACCGCCAGAAGGGCCACCGGTTTGCACGGCTTTAAGCTTTTTGCCGTTTGGTACGCCGCCGCCAATCTCATTAACAATCTCATTGATGGTTGTTCCCATCGGCACTTCAATCAAACCGGAATGTTCAACTTGCCCGGTCAGAGCAAAAACCTTTGTTCCCTTGGATGTCTCGGTTCCAAAAGAGGAGAACCAATCCGCACCTTTCAAAATAATCTTAGGCACGTTGCCCAAGGTCTCCACGTTATTAACGCAAGAAGGCTTATCCCACAAACCTTTATTAGTCGGGTAAGGTGGACGAGGTCTCGGTGTTCCTCTCTTGCCCTCAATGGAGTGGATAAGAGCGGTTTCCTCACCGCAAACAAACGCACCGGCACCGAGGCGAACTTCAATGTTAAAAGAAAAATCCGTTCCCATAATATTGTTACCAAGCAGACGATTCTTTTTACAAGCCTTGATAGCCTTATCCAAACGCTCCACCGCCAAAGGATATTCGGCTCTGACATAGAACCAACCCTGTGTGGCGCCGATGGCATAAGCGGCAATCATCATACCTTCAATCACCGAATGCGGGTCGCCCTCCAAGATGGAACGATCCATATAAGCACCGGGGTCACCTTCATCACCGTTACAGATAATAAATTTTTCATCCACTGTTGGCACTTTGGAGGCCAGTTCCCACTTCATACCGGTAGAGAACCCGCCGCCGCCGCGGCCACGCAGACCGGAACGTTTGATTTCATCAACCACCTCGGCCGGGGTCATGTTTTTCAAAACTTTTTCAAGAGCCAGATAGCCGCCGCGGGCAATATATTCCTGGATATCTTCGGGATCCATATGTCCGGCATCTTTGAGCACCACTTTTTCCTGTTTGGTAAAGAACGGAAGCTCCAAAGAAAGAACGTGTTCTTGCAAGAAAGGCGGCACCTCAAAATTCTGACTTTGCGGAAGTTTTAAGGCCGGAACAATATGCTCGGTCACAATCAAGCGCGCGATCAAAGGCTCGATTCGTTTATAGAGGACATCTTTTTGTCCCTTAATTTCAACTCTAATCAACGGCCCCTGAGCGCAAAGCCCCATACACCCGGTTGCCACGATTCTGACTTGATCTTCAAGCCCATGTTCTACCACCGCATTTTTAAGCAAATCAATGATATCATCACTGCCTGAAGACTTGCAACCGGTAGAGTGACAGCAATAGACACTGCAACGAAATCTTTCCAATTCAGCGTTTTTAGTTTTAGCGATTTCGTGAATATCAAATCTCTTATCCAAATCCAATTCAGCCATAGTGCTTACTCCCCTTCCTCGCTAAGTTTTTTCCGCCATTCATCCAAGATATTCCGCACATCGTTGGGAGAAACACGGCCATAAGTCTTGCCGTTTACGACACAAACCGGTGCCAACCCGCAACAACCGACACAGCGCACGCTCTGCAGGTGAAACATTTTATCTGCGGTGCTTTCGCCTTCGCCGATTCCAAGCTCTTTTTTGAACTCTTCCAAAACCTTGTCGTTACCCTTGAGGTAGCAAGCCGTTCCGGTACAAACGGAAATCACGGCTTTGCCGGGAGCATCGAGTTTGAAAAAGTTATAAAAAGTCAAGACCTCATAAATTCTGGCCAAAGGCACACCCATGCCCTCAGCCAGGTCGACAGCGTCTTCCCATGGCACAAAACCCTTAACACCTTGGATTTCATGCAAAGCCATAATTAAAGAGCCTCTTTTTTTGCGCCACTTGGCAGCAACCGTAGAGCCCAAAGAACCAGCGTCCATTAAAATCTCCTTTAAGTTTATTGTTATGGCGACATTTTATCGGCAAAATTTTTACCATTCAAGAACATTATTTGCACCACCCCCAATTTTCACCAAAAAAGACGAATATATAAAAAATTTACATATTTTATGTAATATATGAAAAAATTTTGTTTCTAAATCCGAGAATTTGATTATAATCGGCATCATGAAAAAACTGAACCTATATATAATAAAGCAAATTTTAGTAGGTTTTCTGCTGGTTTCCTTCTCTTTGATGTCAATCATTTGGCTGACACAATCACTGAGATTTGTAGACCTCATAACCAACAAAGGCATCTCGGTTGGACTTTTTGCCGAGATGACATCTCTGCTTATGCCGAGAATATTCACAATTTTATCCCCAATTTCGCTATTTGCGGCAGTTTTATTTGTATATAACCGAATGCTTTCAGACCGAGAACTGGTGGTCATGAAGGCGGCGGGCATCAGCCCGTGGGAAAACGCCAAACCGGCGGTTTTGGTTGGTTTTGTTTTGGCATTACTCAACATGTGGATTATGAACTTTGGTATTCCGATGGCGGAAAATCGCTTTAATGACCTTCAGTGGCAAGTAAAAAATGATGTTTCGCACCTTATGTTCAGAGAAGGTGAATTTACCACCCTGCAAGACAACCTGACCGTTTTCATTACCACTCACGAGCCCGATGGCTCCGTAAGCGGTATTTTGATTAATGACGAAAGAAACCCCAAGACCAAATCTACAGTTTCTGCCGAGCGCGGGCGGATAGTTCAAACCCCAAAAGGGCCGCGAATTATCTTGGTTAACGGCAGCCGCCAGGAAATAAACAAACAAAACAACCAGTTCAGCTCCATCATTTTTGACCGTTATTCGGTAGATTTTGGTGCCAAAGAAACCAAAGCCAGAAAAGAAGCCGGGGTTAGAGAAAAGACGCTGGGAGAGCTATTTTCGGCAGCTTCCAACCCTGACTTGGAACCCAAAGAAGTACGACGCTGGATTGTAGAAGGCAACAAGCGCTTCACCACACCTCTGTTAAACATCATTTATGGTTTGATTGCCTGCACGGGGTTGCTGATAGGGAACTTCAACCGCCGCGGACAAATAAAGATTGTCTCCCTATCGGTTAGCGCCATGGTTATTATTCAAGCCTTAGATTTGGCCATTGGAAATTTGGCGGTTAAGCATCTGTGGTGGCTGATTGTTTTATATTTGAACATATTGTTGCCGTTTGGCTTTTGTTTATATTTGTTGAGATTTTACAAACCATTTTTATTTAAGCGCCAAAAGAAATTTTCGGGAGCAGAAGATGTCTAAGCACCTCCCGTTTTTTGGTTTTATGTCTGTGTTAATGGTGCTATTTGCCTCCCGCGCCAAGGCCGACAGTATTGTCACGCCGGACACTCAAAGCGCCATAGATAAAACAACCGGCGTAAATAAACCAAAAATTTCTCCCAAAGTTAATATCACAGATGTATTCACCCCCAAACCACCGACAGATAAAGAAAACCCGGAGATTTATTTCAGTGCCGATGAGGTTGAAAACAATCAAGAACTAAGCCTCATAACGGCCATCGGCAATGTTGAAATTATCCGCGATAACTATACGGTAAAGGCAGATAAGATTATATATAACCAAAAAGAAGACACGGTAACCGCGGTAGGCAATGTTGTAATTTTGGAAGACAGCGGCAATGTTGTTTTTTCTGACTATGCAGAATTAACGGACCGCATGACCAAAGGTGAGATGAAAAACATCAAGATGATAATGGCCGACAAGACCCGGGTTGCAGCCAGCACATTTCGCCGCGGAGACAAAGACAAAAAGATTATGACCAACGCGGTTTATTCTCCCTGTGACGCCTGTCGAGAAGAAGACCCCTTGTGGCAAATTAAAGCCCGCAAAGTTGAGCATAATGCCGAGACTCAAGATGTTCACTATCAAAATGCGACCGTAGAAATAAAAGGAGTTCCGGTATTTTACACACCGTTTTTATCACATCCCGATCCCACGGTAAAAAGGCGCTCAGGCTTTTTATTCCCGAGCATTTCAAGTAACCAATACTTAGGGGCTGCCATTCAGGGGCAATATTTTTGGAGTATATCGGATCAGGAAGATATTTTGTTTAACCCCATTTTCAGTAGTGATAAGGGAATAGTTTACAGCGGAGCGTATAATAAATACTTCACAAGAGGAGAGGTTTCCGCAAGCGGAAGTTTTTTAAGAGATTCAGACACCAAAAAAGATAGAAGCAACTTGTTTGCATACGGGAGATATGAGGTAAACGACTATTGGGTTGCCGATACGGATATTAATTACGCCTCAGACAATGCTTACTTAAAAGATTTGTCATTGCCTAAAAAAGACGACACCTGGCTCACCAGCCGAGCCAGCCTGCAAGGATTTGACAATCGCAATTATGCGGCTTTAGAGGCATATTATTACAAGATTCTGAGTTATGACTTGCGTTATGCCAATCGCCCGATGGTATTGCCGACATTTAGCTATGAAAACATCAGTGATCCTAATCGTTATGGAGCCTACAACAAGAACTCATTCAGTATGGCATCCGTTTATCATGAAGATGACAACTCAAGCCAAAGGGCAACAATGATAAATTCGTGGAACTTGCCTTATACCAGCCCTTATGGAGAAAAATACAAATTAGTTGCGTCATTGAAGTCTGATTTATATTATGTAGACAATTACTTAAACCCCGAAAATGAAATTTATGACGGAACGGTCGGCAGAATCTTTCCGCAGGTTGGTTTGGAGTGGCGTTTACCATTCATCAGGGCAACAGAAGATTCAAGACAGATTCTTGAACCGATAATTGTTGCTGCCGTAGCCCCCAACCAAAGCAACAAGGCAGATAAAATTCCCAACGAAGACAGCCAAGATGTTGAGTTAAACGATACCAATATTTTAAATCTTGATCGTTATTCCGGCTATGACAGAAACGACACCGGCAGCCGTATCAGTTATGGTGTCAACTGGAGTTCTTATGGTAATATTTTGGGCCGCACCTCTGCCCTTTTGGCGCAAAGTTATGAGTTCAGCAAGAATGAAAGTTTTGCAGACGCCGACGGCCAAAGCGGTTCGTTCACCGATTATGTCGGCCGCGTTTATGCTTCTCCGAATGAATATTTAGATTTTAATTATCGTTTCAAGTTGGATAAAGAAGATTATTCAATCACCTACAGCGAGTTAGCCTCAAGTTTCGGCCCCAAGATTTTAAAGATGTATGTGTCATACATATATTTCCAAGCCAACGAAACATCCTCGGTTCGAAACTCCGAAAGAAAAGAGCTTTACACGTCTTTAAGAGCCATGTTGACTAAAAACTGGTCCATCAGCATGTATAACCGCCAAAATTTAGCACAAAACAGCGGCTCGTTGGAAATGGGAGCATTTTTAAGCTATGAAGATGAATGCACAAAGGTTGTCTTCAACATAGAAAAAGACAACTCCAATGACCCGAACTATGAGGGCGATTTCACCTTTGGAGCCACCTTCTTCCTCAAGACTTTGGGCGGTGTAGGCACCAAATAAAACAGAAAGGAAAAGTTATGAAAAAACTTCTGCTGAGTTTAGTAATGTTGTTTTTTTTGAACTGTGGAGCCCAAGCGGCGGATTTAAAAATCGTTGCCTTGGTAAACGGGGAAATCATCTCTAATGAGGATCTGGAAAATCGAGTAAATGCCTTTGTCATGAGCACCAGGATTCCCGTCAATTCACAAACTCGTAGCATGATAATGCAAAAAGTCCTAAACAATGCGGTAGATGAAAAAATAAAACTGCAAGAAGCCACCCGGATCGGAATAAACATCACGGATGAAGAAGTAGCCGCCCAGATGAAACAATTTGAGAAAAACAACAATATTCCGAGCGGACAATTGGCAAATATACTAAAAGAATCAAACGTCAGTCTTCAGACCATGCAAGAGCAAATAAGGTCTGATTTGGCATGGCTCAGGGTTATTCGTCAAAAATACTATGCTGAGGGTACGCCCACCCAAAAAGAAATCAACGCCATGATGGATGAGGCCAAAAAAGATTTGAATACCGAAAAATTCATGGTTTCAGAGATATTCATCAAAAAAGAACACGCGCAAAACATTGGCCAATTGGTTGAAAATTTGCGCAATGACAATCGGTTTGAATTGTATGCCATGCAGTTTTCAGAGAGCCCCAGCGCGGCCAACGGCGGCAACTTAGGCTGGGTCAACACCGGCAAATTGGCCTCTGTTTTAGAAGCTAATTTGAAGAAAATGAAAGAAGGCGAGATTAGCGACCCCATTTTGTTGGGTGACGGTTATTATATTTTGCGCTTAGAGAGAGTTTTTGACCCCAAAAAGGACAAACCTGAAATTCCGAGTCAAAGACAAATTCAAACCATTTTGGAGAACCAGAAGATGGAGCTTTTATCAAAGAAGCTTCTGCAAGATCTGCGCCAAAAAGCGGTTATAGAGATTCGGAGTTAAGATGGCAGATTTAAGGGTAATTATAGATTCTCTGCCCTCGCTCAAGACCACGGTTGAGGCGCATCGGCTGATGGCCGAAAAAGCTTTGGGGCAAAATTTTTTGCTCAACCAAGACATTACCGATAAAATCATCCGCTTATCTTTAAGCAATCAGGGATTGGAAAACTTTAAGGGGGCCTCGGTTTTTGAGGTTGGTCCCGGCCCCGGCGGATTAACCAGAGCAGTGCTAAAAGCGGAGCCGAAAAAGCTGACAGTGATAGAGATGGACCCCCGCTGCATCAGTATTATGGAAGAGCTAAAGTCAAAAACCGGCAATATAATGCAAATCAAAAACGGCGATGCCTTGCAATATGACTTTGCCAAAGAAAGTAGAGAGGATGTTCATATTGTTTCTAACCTCCCCTATAATATCTCGGTGCCACTGTTGGTAAAATGGTTGGAGAAGATAAAAGATTACAAAAGCCTGACCTTGATGTTTCAAAAAGAAGTTGCCGACCGCATTTTAGCACCAACAAGATGCAAAGACTACGGCCGCATATCGATTTTGGCACAACTACAATGCCGCATAACCAGATTGTTTGACCTAAGCCCGGAGTGTTTTGTTCCCGCCCCAAAGGTTTGGTCAAGTGTTCTGCTTTTTCAGCCGCAAGAAAAAACTTTGTCGCAAGAGCAAATTAATAAGCTTGAAAAACTAACCGCACAAGCCTTTAGTCAACGGCGTAAGATGATTCGCCAGAGCCTTAGATCCTTACATGGGCTTGAGGCCGCTTGTGAGGCGGAAGACATAGCACTGACATCGCGCCCAGAAGAGCTTTCACCGCAACAATTTTTAGCGTTAAGCGACCACCTGTAACTTTTTTGACAAAAAACTTGCATTTTTCTCTAAATCTGTTATAGCTACAATAAACACAGCTATAATTAAGAAACTTTTTTGTTTAACTCTAAAAACCCAAAACTATGGAAAAAAATTATTCTAAGCCCGGGCAGTTTGCTACCTTCTTGTTGGAAGGAATTAAGAAATCCGGTGTGCCTCTCATTCTCAGAAATGAAGCAATGAAGATGACAGCAGAGAAAGTTGCCAAGCGCTACCAAGAGCCCTTCCAAGCGGCATGGACGAGGATAGAAAAGATCTCTTCGGCCCCGATGCTGGAAGACATTGCGCCCGAGGTGACCATCTGCCAGCTGGATCTCTACTACGCCGGCATTCTGAAGCATCCGGAAAGCAAAGGCCTCAATGAGGACCGCCTGCGAGAACTGTTACGAGAAAAGTACGCCAAGCTCACCGGCAAAGAGCTCGCAGAGATCGAACAAACGAAGGCTATGGAGCTTTCGGACGTGGAGATCCCCGGCGACTGGAACGGTCCGATTATGTCCATCCACAAAAAAGTGGATAGCTTCTTCGGCAGAAAGAAGCCCGACTACGACCGCGACGGCCGCTATCTCTCGTGGATCACCCCTGAAACGACGGTAGCCGAGATCATCGACAACGTCATCTCGGCAGTGAAAAAGTCCTTGTAGCCCCAACACCGACCGAACCCCAAAAAAGAGTCCTAAACAAGGACTCTTTTTTGTTTTTATATCAGACATCAACCTACAAAAAAACTCGGCTGGTGGAATTTATAGAGTGATTTTAGTGCGGCGACAAAAGCGGAGCGTACATCAAACGTACGTGAGCATTTTGGCGTTCCCTCTAAAATCGCTATAGAAAACCTCCAGACATCAACCCATAAGAAAAACTCGGCTGGTGGAGTTTATAGAGTGATTTTAGTGCGGCGACAAAAGCGGAGCGTACACCAGACGTACGTGAGCATTTTGGCGTTCCCTCTAAAATCACTATAGAAAACCTCCAGACGAGTTTTTACGAGATAGGGGATGGTTACCCGCCACAACCCTTAGCAAATCTTCTGACATGATATGGGTATAAATCTCGGTTGTGGAGATATTTTCATGCCCGAGCATTTTTTGAACGGTTCTCAAATCCGCCTCATTTTGCAATAAGTGGGTGGCAAAAGAATGGCGCAAAACGTGGGGAGAAATTTTGTTTGGGCTAACCCCAGCTCTAACCGCCAGCTCTTTTAAATCCTTAAAAAATCCGTCTCGGGTCATATGCCCGAATTTTGAACGCAGAGATGGAAATAGCCAGATAGATTTTCTGCCCCCGCGGATAAATTCATCCCGAAAAGTAAAATATTCAGCCAAGGCTTTGAGTGTTGAGGCGGCAACAGGAATTAGCCTTTCTTTGCTGCCCTTTCCACGCACCAATATCTGCCGCTTATCAAAATTGATACAATTTTCCGGCAAAGAGACCAGTTCTGAGACCCGCAACCCGCAGGCATACATCAGCTCCAACATAACCGCCAGGCGTTTAGAGCGAAAGTCATTTTTTTCATGCGCGGCGGCCAAAAGATTTTTCATATCATCCTTGGTCAAAAACTTTGGCAACGGTTTTTCTGGCTTTGGCACGGATATATTTATCAGCGGATTAGAGGTTATTTGTTTTTCAGAAAACAAAAACTTAAACATATCGCGCAGGACAGAGATCTTTCTGGCCACCGACTTGGTAGCATACCCTTTTTTATTAAGAACCGAGAGATAAAAAGCGACATCATCGGCGGTGATTTGCCCAAACGGCTTGTTGCAGATTTCCGCAAACTGCTCCAAATCGCGCCGATAAGCCTCAAGCGTATTTTGAGAGGCGCCGACCTCTGCCGCCATCATATCCAAAAAATCTTCGATACAATCAGCCATGCCCAAACCAAGAATTATTTTACGTTAACAGATATTTCCTCTTCCACATGTTCAACGGGCATCGGAACCTCATGAACAGTGACAAAAACAATGGCTGCCAAAAGCAAAGCGCCGACAAGATAATATACCCAGTTTGAATTTTTTTTCTGTCTTAACATGATATTCCTCATAAAATATATTGCTAAACGATGGTATTACTTATATAGTTAACATAATAAGTTTGAAAGATAAATTAAAATTATAAAAGAATGAACGCAATAAATAATAAAATTATTCTTCTGGTCGGATTAATGGGCAGTGGCAAGACCAGCGTGGGAAAACGCCTCTCCAAGAAACTAAATCTTCCGTTTGTAGACGGCGATCGGGAGGTTGAAAAAGCTGCCGGCTTGTCTTTGGTAGAAATCTTAAAATGTTTTGGACTTGAAGAATATCGCGCCGGTGAGGCACGGGTAATGAAACGCCTGCTCCAAGGGGCGCCTTGTGTGCTAGCCTCCGGAGGCGGTTCTTTTGTAGCTCCGCAAACCAGAGAATACGCCCGCAAAAATGCCATCACCATTTGGCTAAAAGCAGATTTAGATGTTCTGTATCACCGCACAGCGGGCCGCCAACATCGCCCTTTTTTGAAGGGCAACGACACTGAGCTCAAAAACAAGCTCGAAACCTACATAAATGAAGAATACCCCTATTACTCTGAGGCTGATATCATTGTTGAAACCAAAGAAGAACAAGTTGATATCACTGTTAGCAGGGTCATAGACGCCATCAATAACTTTCTCACACAGGAAACGACATGATAATATCAGCCATAGCCGTTTTGTTTTTATTGTTTTTATCAGCTTTTTTCTCTGGCTCTGAAACAGCTCTCACGGGGGCATCTCAAGCTTTCATCACCGACCAGGAAAAGAACGGAAGAAACCCAAGAGCACGTTTGGTTAACAGGCTTTTCAAAAGAAGAGATAACCTGATTATCACCACTCTTTTAGGCTCTAACTTGAGCAACACTCTGGCCACCTCCCTTTCTACCGGTGTGTTGATAGGTTTGTTTGGCAACGAAGGCGTGGCCTATGCGACTATTATCATGACTTTTTTGGTTTTGATATATACCGATATGTTGCCCAAAAGTTATGCTGTTCGACACGCCAACACCATGGCTTTGATTGTTGCCCCATGGGTAAACATTTTTGTAAAAATATTCGCCCCCGTTGTTTGGATCTTACAAAAAATCGTACACCTAACTTTCCGTCCTTTCGGCATCAAGCATGAGGAAGATACCAAAGGAGGCAGTTTGGCAGAGGTCAGAGGCGCCATTTATATGTATAACGACAAAGAAGGCCGCCAAGAACAAGAGATGCTAAAAAGCATCTTAGATTTGACCGATATCACGGTTTATGATGTCATGAACCACCGCAAGAATCTATTTTCTTTAGACATAGACCTCCCCATAGAAGATGTCTTGAAAAAAGTTGAGAACTGCCCTTTTTCAAGGATTCCCTTATATAAAGAAAAACCGGAAAACATTGTCGGCATCATAAGAGTTAAGGCCTTATTTAAGGCTGTCATAGATAGCCACGGAGATTTCAGCAAAGTCAAACTGGAAGATTTGATGACCAAGCCGTGGTTTATTCCCGATAACACCTCCCTAAAACAGCAATTACAGTGGTTTCGCGCCCGCCGTGAGCATTTTGCAATTGTGGTGGATGAATATGGTGTCTTGCAAGGCATTGTCACCCTAGAAGATATTTTGGAAGAAATTGTCGGTGACATTAACGATGAAAGCGATATCTCAAACTTAGATATTATGGGGATTCGCAAGCTGAGTGAGAATAGCTATATTGTTGATGGCCAAGTACCGATTCGCGACCTCAACCGCAAATACGGCTGGCATATAGAAGATGACAACGCCGTCACCATTGCCGGTTATCTTTTAGATATGACTCGCTCCATTCCGCAGGCCGGACAAAAATTTATCTTCGGCGATTTTCAATTTGAGGTAATAAAACGTGATAAAAATCAGCTAAGCCAGATCAAGATTACTTGCCACGAAAACCAAGCCGAAGATACTCAATCAACTCCTGCATAAACGGAATTGTCTGCGAGCAAATATGAAGTAAGCATTAATTTCCTTTTTTCTTTAAGAAATTAACCTTCAATGCGGCCAAGGAGGAGGCTGACAAATCCTCAATCAAATCATAAAATTCTTCTCTTGCCTGCACTTTTTTAACCCACTGTTGCAAAGCTTCATTTTGCATCCACTCCTGATTTTCAGGCAACATCAACAAAGAG
>CALXVW010000108.1 GCA_944392185.1 uncultured Alphaproteobacteria bacterium | reverse complement strand
TGGAGGCCGGTACCGGAATTGAACCGATGTACAAGGATTTGCAGTCCTCTGCATGAGCCACTCTGCCAACCGGCCATCGGTTACCGTCTCTCAATCGGTGCCTCTATATATACAATAATTTTTTCCCACGTCAATATATTTTTTTAAAAAATATGTTTTTTTATCACAACTTTGTTATATGATGGCAAAAGTTGTTAAAATAGGAAAAGGATTTGTATCATGAATATTGCAATCGCCTCTGATCATGGTGGTTTTGAACTCAAGGGACAACTGATTGAATATTATGCAAAAAAAGGTATTATTTTGCAAGATTTGGGAACACACTCAACCGAGTCTTGCGATTATCCTCTTATCGCCCGCAAAATGACAAATGCCGTGTTGAACAAAGAGGCTGATCTCGGAATCCTTATCTGCGGAACCGGAATCGGCATCTCTATTGCCGCTAACAGAGTTAAGGGAATCCGTGCCGCTCTTCTTTATAATGCGGAAGTTGCTTGTTTGGCTAAACAACATAATAATGCTAATATTGTCGTTTTTGGCGGTAGAACCCAAAAATTTGAAGATGTTGTGTCATATCTTGATGCTTTCCTTAATGCCGAGTTTGAGGGCGGTAGACACTTGCGTAGAATCGGCGAATTGGATGAATAGGAGTGAAAAATGGATTTTATTGAAGACTTAAAACAAGAAGACCCGCAAATCTTTAAAGCGATTGAAGATGAACTCAATCGTCAGCAAAATCAAATTGAACTCATTGCTTCTGAAAATATTGTATCAAAAGCGGTTTTGGAAGCTCAGGGCTCCATTCTTACCAATAAATATGCTGAGGGCTATTCAGGACGACGCTACTATCACGGTTGTGAATTTATTGACGTGGTTGAAAATTTGGCTATTGAGAGAGCAAAACAGTTGTTTGACTGCAAATTTGCCAATGTTCAGCCTCATTCCGGCAGCCAGGCCAATACTGCCGTGTATGTTGCATTGCTTCAGCCTCATGACACAATCTTGGGGATGAGCCTTGATGCTGGTGGCCACCTAACTCACGGGGCTAAAGTTTCAATTTCCGGCAAATGGCTCAATGCCGTTTCTTATGGCGTATGCAAAGATAGCGGATTGATTGATTATGAACAGGTGGAAAAACTTGCTTTAGAGCATCAACCAAAATTAATTATTGCCGGCGGTTCTGCTTATCCGCGTCAGGTGGACTTTGCAAAGTTTAGAGCTATTGCCGACAAGGTTCATGCTTATTTGATGGTGGATATGGCGCATTTTGCGGGCCTTGTGGCCGGCGGTGTGCACCCCAATCCTCTTTTCTGGGCCGATGTGGTTACCACAACAACGCATAAAACCTTGCGTGGGCCTCGCGGCGGAATGATCTTGACCAATAACGAGGAAATCGCAAAGAAGATAAATTCCGCTATCTTTCCAGGGACTCAAGGCGGGCCGTTGATGCACGTGATTGCCGCCAAGGCGGTCTGCTTTAAGGAGGATTTGACCCCGCAATTCAAAGAATATGCCGCACAAGTCTTGAAAAATGCCAAAGTTTTGGGTGAAACTCTGCAAAAAAGAGGCCTCAACTTGGTTTCCGGCGGAACGGATACTCATTTATTGCTGGTTGATTTGAGGCCCAAAAATGTGACCGGAGATGTTGTTGCCACCGCTCTTGATAAAGCTAAAATTACTTGCAATAAAAACGCTATTCCGTTTGATCCGATGCCGCCTAAAATCACGTCCGGTATCAGAGTAGGGACACCGGCCGGAACAACCCGCGGATTTAGGGAAGCGGAGTTCGAGCTTATCGGTAACTGGATTGCCGATGTGATAGATGCCGTATCTGCCGGTACGCAAGAAAAAGTGATTGCCGAGACAGCACAAAAAGTCGTGGCCTTGTGTCAGAAATTTCCTATTTACTGAGTCCAAAAAACAAAGCCGTAATCATCAAAGATTACGGCTTTGTTTGTCACTCTTTAAGGCTAATAAGCCTTGAGGTTTTTAACGGTTACACCGCCTAAGGTTTCATCTCCGAAGGCGTATCCGTTCTTTTTGGTATCGGCATAAATTCTGTCTGCCTGCCACTTGGAAAGGCTTTTCAGAATTTTGCCGTCTGCACCAAGCTTCTTCCACTGCGATTTACCTTTGACTTTGGCCAGGTAGAAGTATTCTTTGTCTTGGCTTACTTTGAGAATGCTCTCATATTCGGCAGCAACAACTTCTTTGCCGGCTTTGTCCTTGATGCCGCAGAGGTCGCCACTTTTGTATAGTACTTCATCCGGGCCGACAACAGCTTTGTTATAACCGCTGATGACAACTTTGGTCGCCGGGAAGATAAGGTAGTAGGTGGTGCTGTCACGGGCGATGAAGTATTCGGCCTTTTCTCTGTCAACACTCAGGAAACCCTGTTTGCAGAGCAGAGCGCCTTTGTCATCATAGAGATAGAGAGCAGAGTTCTTCTGACCGATCAGCGTGTTGTTCTTGAAGGTCGGTTTGGCAATGAATTGCGGAGCGATGAGCTCCGTGCCGGCATTGCCTTTGACCCCGTAGACCACGCGGCCGTTGACTTTGGCTGAGGTGATTACGTAGTTCGTGCCGCTGATGGGCTCGTCAATCGATTGGTAGCAACTTGTCATCATCCCGACGGCAAGCGCCAAAAAAAGAAGCTTTTTCATAGCGCAAGAAATTTTAATAGTTAAACATAGGTTTAGGTATAAAAATTTTATTTTATAAAAAGAAGTTAGCAGTTTTTGTCCTTGTTTTCAAGTGAAAAAAAAGTAAATGATTTTTTAGCTTTTGTATGCTATAAATTTTCTAATTTGTTGCTTGATGGAGCTGATGGATGCAAAAAATAAATTCTCAAAAATTGTGTGAAGTTGTACATTCTTCTTCAAAAGTCATTGATACCGATATTGTTAATGTCGTGACCGATAGCCGAATTGCCAAAGAAGGTGATTTGTTTATAGCCATTAAGGGCGAGAAAAATGACGGGCATCTTTTTGTGGCCGATGTTTTGGCAAAAGGTGCTAATTTGGTTGTCGTTGACCATTTGATTGAAGATGTGCCTGAAAACCGCCAGATTGTTGTTTCCGATACCATAAAAGCCTATGGGCAAATCGGAGCTTATAACCGTTCTTTATTCAAAGGAGTGGTCATTGGCTTAACCGGTAGTGCCGGCAAAACAACCACCAAAGAAGAAATAAAATTTGCTCTTTCTAAATTTGGTAAGGTTTATGCAACCAGCGGCAATTTTAACAACCATATCGGGGTACCGGCAACTTTGTGCAATATGGATATGAGTGCTGACTATGCCGTGGTTGAAATGGGCATGAGCGCCAAAGGCGAAATTGAAAATTTGGTCTCTTATGTTGAGCCTGATGTTGCCATTATTACCAATGTTTATCCGATGCATATCGAATTTTTCCCAAATTTCGAAGGAATTGCCGAGGCAAAAGCCGAGATTTTCAAACATCTTAAAAAAGGGGGCTTGGCCATCATCAATGAGGATACGAATTTTGCCTCCCTGCTTGAAAAAAGAGCACTTGAAAACGGGGCCAAGGTTGTAAAATTCGGCAAAGAAAATCACCCGAATGTAGAACTTGATTTGCAAGACAAAGGTGAACATAATTATTACAACGCCTGGTGTGTTTTAGCCCTTATCAAAGCCTTAGGGCTTGATGTTAATGCAACAGCTGAACATTTGGCAAATTTTGGTGCTTTGCCGGGGCGAGGGGCTAAGCATATTTTAGAGCTTCCCGGTGGCGGAACTTATACCTTGATAGATGACAGCTATTCCGGCCAACCGGAGGCTATGAAAATTGCGATTGAAACTTTAAGCAACACGCCGGCAAAAGGGCGCAAGATTGTGGTGCTTGGCAAAATGGCGGAACTCGGCAATACCTCGAAAGCCAGACATGAGGAAATCGGAAAAGTTTTGGCTCAAAGCACAATTGACATTGTCATCGGTGTTTGCCCGGAAATGAAAGATATGTTGGCCCAACTGCCAAAGGAAAAAGAGCAATATTATTTTGAAAATAAGGATGGTTTGGATGATTTTCTTGTAAATAAGCTCTTGCAAAATAATGATATTGTCCTTATAAAAGGGGCAAGATATTCTTCAAAAATGTATCAGGTGACTGATGCTTTGCTGGAAAAAGGAAAGTAAAATTTATGAAATGCCCGTTTTGCGGATGCGATGATACGCAAGTTAAAGACTCTCGCGACACCGATGATAATACGGCCATCAGGCGCAGGAGAGAATGTTCTGAATGTGGCTCGAGGTTTACGACTTTTGAGCGGGTGCAGTTGCGTGATTTAATCGTGGTTAAGAAAAACGGCGAGAAGGTTATGTTTGACCGAGATAAGTTGGCTCGCTCTATCTATTTGGCAGTGCGCAAGCGTCCGGTGAGTTCCGAGAGGGTAGAAAAGGTGGTTAACTCTATTCAGCGCCGCTTAGAGGCAACCGGCGAGGCCGAAGTGCTTTCTACCCAGATTGGCGAATATGTTATGCAGGCGCTTTCAACCCTTGACCATATCGCTTATATCCGCTTTGCTTCCGTTTATAGGGATTTTAAAGAAGTCAGCGATTTTGAAGATTTTGTTGAGACCATTGATAGAATGGCCAAACCTAAAGGAGAAGATAAATAATGGCAAAATTTGTTTCAGAAAAAATCAGAATGAAATCTGCCGCGCGTTTGGCTGCCGTGCAGGCTACTTATATGATTGAGTTCGGTCAGCTCTCGGTTGATGAGGTGGTTAAGGACTTTATCAACGGCGAGGTCGGCCGCTATGTGATTGATGATGAAAGCACCGAGTTTGAGCAGAAAGAAGAACTCGTTGAAGTCGAGCAGATGGACACCTCTTATTTTGCTGAGCTTACGCGCGGTGTGCATAAAGAAAAAGAACAACTTGAGAGGTCTTTGGCTCATTATTTGCGCGAAGGTTGGTCTTTTGATCGTTTTGATGGAACTTTGCGGGCATTACTGCTTTGCGCCGCTTATGAGTTGGTGCATACAACCGATATTGATGCGGCCGTTATTGTCAAAGAATATGTTGATTTGGCTTATGCATTCTTTGCTAAAAACGAGCCCAAGATGGTGAATGCTTTGCTTGACCAGATTGCAAAAGAAATTCGCCCGTTAGGTAAATAAGTTTGATGGTGTGTGCGTAAAATGGCAAAACTTAAATTATACGAATATCCGCATCCAATCCTCAAAAAAAAGGCTGAGAAGGTTGAAAAGGTTGATGATGAGCTGCGCCGTTTTTTAGATGATATGTTGGAGACAATGTATGCTGACAATGGGTGTGGTTTGGCTGCACCGCAAGTCGGGGTTTCTAAAAGAGTGGTGGTGATTGATATTGCCCATGAGGGCGAAGAGCCACAGCCTTTGTATATGGTGAACCCGGAAATCACTTGGAAATCTGATGAAACGGAAATTTGCGAGGAGGGGTGTTTGTCTTTGCCGGAGCTGAGGGCAGAGGTTGAGCGCCCGGCCAGTGTTAAAATCAGTTATCTTAATTATGACGGCAAAGCTTGCGAGCTTTTGGCCGAAGGCTTTTTGGCAGTGGCGGCTCAGCATGAGTTGGACCATCTGGACGGGATTTTGTATATTGATCATTTGAGCCGGCTTAAGCGGCAAATGCTGGTGAAAAAGCTGGAAAAAAATAGAAAAGAAAAAGGCATTAAATAATATGAAAATTGTGTTTTTGGGAACGCCGGACTTTGCCGTGCCGACTTTGGAAGCTTTGTGCAAACATCATGATGTGGTGTGTGTTTATTGTCAGGCACCAAAAGAGGCCGGACGCGGGCAGAAAATCATTAAATCTCCGGTGCAGGTTTTTGCAGAAAGCAAGGGGATAGAGGTGCGCACGCCAAAGACTTTGCGCACGCCCGAGGAGCAAGAAAAATTTGTTGCACTCCACGCCGATATCTCTGTTGTGGCCGCATATGGCCTTATTTTGCCAAAGGCGGTGATTGAGGCTTTTCCCTTGGGGTGTTTGAATGTGCATGGTTCTCTCTTGCCAAGGTGGCGAGGGGCTGCGCCCATCCAAAGAGCAATTGAGGCCGGTGATAATAAAACCGGAATCACCATCATGCAGGTGGTGGAGGCTTTAGATGCCGGGGCTATGTATAAAAAAGGCGAGATTAAGATTGATGAGAACACGACCGGCGGTTCTCTGCACGATGCAATGGCGGAGCTTGGGGCTAAGTTGATTGTGGAGGTTTTAGGCGATATCAAAAATATCACACTTCAGCCGCAAGATGAAAGCTTGGTGACCTATGCTGCCAAGATAGACAAGGCTGAGGCAAAGATTGACTTCAATCAGCCGGCGCAAGTTTTGGAGCGCAAAATCAGGGCTTTTAACCCATATCCGGGTTGCTATTTTGAGCATGAAGGAGAGCGTTTTAAAATCTTGCGGGCAAAGGTGGTGCCAGGGGATGACAAACCCGGGGAGATTTTGCCGGGCGAGGGCTTGAAGATTGCGTGCAAAGAGGGAGCGCTTGAGGTTTTGGAGATTCAGCGCCAGGGTAAAAAAGCAATGCCGATCGGCGAGTTCTTAAAAGGGTATCATTTCTCCTCTTGCTTATAAAAACGAGAAACCCCGCATATGAAAATGCGGGGTTCATCGTCTATTTGTTGGGGTTGAAAATTTCAACCAGCTTCAAGATATTCATTTCTGAATCCGAAAGCTCAGTAATCTTTTTTCCCTCAAGTCCGAGTGTATCTGCCAATTTCTTGGCTTGGGAGTACACCAAAATGCTCATGCCTTGCTCTTTGATGTATTTTTCAACATCGAGGAAGAGCTGGAAGGCTTTTTCGCTGATTGAATCATTTTTGAAAATATATCCAATCAGGTTGGCATGAAAGTACCCGGCGTAGGGAATACTTTCCTTGATGAAATCAAAGCAAACATCCTTGATGTTTGCTGGAACGTCTTGTCCTTCCGTGTAGGTGCTAAGCACCAGATTTATCTGCCGTTGGTATAAGTCACTATTGGCAGCAAATCTGGGCTCTAGAGCCTGATACAACTCGTGTACTGAAGGTTTGTAACCTAGAGATATCAACACCCTGATGTGCTTGAGACTTTGTCTGGTGTAGAGCAGATCCTCGGCATCTTTCTTGTCATCTTTTCCAAGTCGGTCAGCAATCGTTTTGATGGCATCTACCGGAGAAACCGTCTTCATCAGCTCTATGGTCTGCTGATAGAATGCCTTTTCTTTGTCGTACAAGCGCTGAATCTTCGAGATTATTTTACCAATATGTTTTTGCCGGGCGGCAAAAGCTTTATTGGTGTAAAATTTTCTTGCCAATTTCAGTGCCTGAATGACGCTGACCTTGGGATCAGAGACTTGAGCAAAAAGCTCCGGCACACTCAGGTGCAGCTTCTCTTTTCTCATTTCCTCAAGGCAGTCTTTATGCCAAGTGGCATAAATACTTTCCTCAATGCTGTTAACAGCCGAGACCCGCTCTTCTGGAATCTCAAGCCCTTGCTGGAGCGCTCCATACAGCCATTTTCTTGTAATTGCCTGAAGCATCGACAGAAGAGTTTTCTCATCGTTTGTTAATCTTCTCATAATTTATATTTTTTAGTTTATTAATAATTTTTGTTCTCATAACTCACCAGTTTAGGGGATTTTTGAGGGGATGGCAAGTTTTTTTTGTCTAAAATTTAATTTTTATAAAAAAATCCCCTTAAATCTTTTGGATTTAAGGGGATAAGTGCTTCTTCTTATTATTATTCCGCAGTGCAATATTTTTCAGCCGCAGAAATCAAGATGTTGAACGCATTGAGCCTTTTCAGCTTGCGTGTGACCTGCGTATCATGGTCTCGGTCATCTCTCATCTGGGCAACCTTGAGGCGCATAACCTCTTTGTCTCGTTGAGCCTCAAAATAAGGCATCAACGTTTTGATGAAAGTCTTTTCAAAGCGTTCATCGATGAAGAAAGTGTCGTCCTTTTTGGTTCCCATCAGGCGGATGGCGTCCAGTGGAACAAGGTCTCCATCTTCCCAGAGCAGTCCCCAGAAATGCTTGTCAAAGAAGTAGTTCTTGCCATATGCCAAGGATTCACTTCTTATCCACTCCATACAGAATTTGTTGATCTGTTTGGTGCTGTCGGGGTAGCGCAATCCAACGATAAGCAGTCTGGAAATTTTGTCAGGGTAAATGGTGCAGTACTTCCTGACATAATTTTTAAACTTTTCCAGCTCGCTTGTTGTCAGGTTGGAGACTGTGGCATTTCTGTTGGTTATATAGGCTCTTACATTGCCGCGTAACTTTTCCAGAAATGCTTGAATTTCCCCCTCCACAATTGCACGAGGGCCCATTCTCACAAAATTTTCCTTTGGAGTGCTCCTCAAGGCCAGAAGATCTTGCTCTTTTTTGCTTTGCTTGTTGATCCAAGCATTTGAGAAATACTCAAAGGCCTCTTTGGATATTTCTTTCCGTTTAAACCACTTATAAAGTTGTTCCAGTTTTTGCTGGAGGTTCAATCCTTGGAGAGCTAGATTTTGCTCTTGCGTTAGTTTGGGTTTTTTGTCTTTCATAAAAATAGGAATTTAATTATTTTATTAAACTTAAAAAAGTTGTCAATTACTATAACATAACTTCGTACTTTTTCAACCTTTTTTATTTTTTTTAAACTTTCAGGTGCTATATTACGTTTTAAATTGTGTAAGTCGATTATAAAATAAAAGGGTTGGATAATGAAAAAACTTATAAAATTTTTGCTCATTTGTGTCTTGCTTGGCGGAGCTGGTTGGTGGTTTTCGCAAAAAGACGCTAAAGAAGATGCTTATAAAACCCAAAAAATTATTAAGGGCGATATTACGCAGAAAATTACCGCCTCCGGCATTATTAACCCTATATCTACCGTTAATATCGGTACCCAGGTTTCAGGTACCATTGCCGAGATTTTTGTTGACTACAATACTTTGGTAAAGCAAGGCCAGCTCTTGGCGCAAATTGATCCCTCGCTTTTCCAGGCTACCGTTGACCAGCGTCGTGCCGCTCTCAATATTGCCAAAGCAGAGGTCGACGTGGTGGAGAATGATATCGTCTATTATAAGAAAAATTTAGACCGTATTAAAAAACTTAATAAATCTCAGTATACTGCAGATAAGGATTTGGAATCTGCCCAGAGAGATTATGACAATGCCATTGTTCAAAGAGCTCTTAAAAAGGCTCAAGTGTTGCAGGCAGAAGCCTCGCTCGAACAAGCTGAAATTGACTTGCGCTATACCAAAATTATCTCTCCGGTGGACGGAATTGTCGTCTCTAAAGAGGTGGAGGTTGGACAAACCGTGGCTGCCAGCTTCCAAACCCCAACGCTGTTTAATGTGGCAGAAGATCTGACCAAAATGCAGATTGAGGCCTCGGTTGTTGAGGCGGATATTGCCAAAGTTAAAGAGGGCCAAACCGTGGAGTTTAGCGTTGATAGCTTTCCTGACGAAATCTTTTACGGTATTGTAACCCAAGTGCGCAATAATCCAATCACGACCTCAAACGTGGTTACTTATGAGGTGATTATTGAAATTGATAACCGCGACCTTAAGCTCAAACCCGGTATGACTGCCAATGTTAATATTATCACTGCTGAAAAACATGCTGTTTTG
>CALXVW010000107.1 GCA_944392185.1 uncultured Alphaproteobacteria bacterium | reverse complement strand
TAGAAGCAAAGTCATAAGCATCTTTATCGCCATTAAAAATATATTCGACTTGAGCAAGTTTTTGTTGATGTTGATTTTGAAGTCGTTGCAAATCTCTGGCAGCATTATTTAAGGAAAAGCGGCGACGCCAACGATTAAGGCGAACCATAGGGTTAAATTTACCATGGCTAATTTTTGCCCGATCATCTGTCTGAGGTAGTGAGGCAAGTTTTTCAATCATCTTTTGAAGATTTTGTGAAGATAATTCAATGACGAGATTCCCTTTTGCAAATTGATCAAAAAAGATAATGGTATCGTTTAGGGAGAAGTCGCGAAACCCATCGGCTACAAATTTTTTAGCAAGATGATTGAGAGTTTCTATTCGGGTAACGGAGCCGGAGTTTTCAAAATCTCGGACAGCTTTTTCATTTTGGTCAATAAGTCTTTGTTTACAGTCCTCATAAGATGCCTGAATATTCTTTTCATAATCTTCGTCGGCAAGATTAAAAGCGTTTATGGCCGTCTCGTTATTATCTTGAGCTTTTTGCCTTTCGGCCCAGAGTTTATTCAAAGTTTCTTCAGGTAGGTTATCTTTTTTTGCTTGAGTATAGTCATTGTCAAGCTTTTTGAGCGTTTTAAGAGTTTCTAGATACTTAGATCTTTTATCTTCAAGATCCTTTTTTTGATTTGTTAGTTTTTTGACCTTTTCTTTTAATTCTTTTATTCTCTTTTCATGGTCTTCGTTTTTTTTCTGGGGCTCCTCCGTATTTCCCATATAATCCTCTGGAGTTAGCGCATTGGCATCTAATTGTAATTGTTTTAAAAAATCCTGATAATACTGAGTAACAACAGCAAGTCTAGAATCTAAGTCCGCCATAACGACCTCCATCACGGATAAATACATAATTTACTACAATTATATCCTATTTATTCCTAACAATCAATTAACAATTTGTCACGTTTTGTCAAATTAACAAATTTTTAACAATTGGAAAAAAATGTGCATAAGAAAGACGCGCTGTTGCACAAAGAAAGACATTCTTTTATTGTAAAATCAGGATTTTTTCAAAAAGGATAAGAGCTAATGAAAAATATTGGTTTTGTTTTGGCCGCTTTAGGTCTGGCTGTTTTTGCCTGCCCGGCAATGGCTGCAGACGGCGAAATCGCTTATGGCGATTTGTATAATATTGAATGGTGCCCCTGCAATCCGGAAGAACCTTTTGATGCAAACGGTTCTGTCGTTATGGGCAAGACGGTTATGTGCCCGTGTGACAGCCAATTCAGCGGTTATAAGAAGGGCTTTGACCAAGATATGCGAGAGATTAAGCAATCGGCAGCCAATCAACTGCGTCGTCTAAACTATTTTAAATATTATCTGGGCTTCGACTATAACATTGGCAAAACATCAGCCGGAAGTGATAATCTGACATTCGATGATACGATTTTTGCCAATTCGGTAATTAATGTTAAACCTGGTGATGTGATTGATGATCAAGACAGTATTTCCTTTATTGCCGGAGCCCGTATCAGTAAATACTTTGGGCTAGAGGCATTTTATCAACAAAGTTATGATGATAATACCGTAAGCCAAATTGATAACACCACACTAAATAACATCAATTATCATTTAATGAATGAGTATACTACCAGCTTTAAGGCCTATGGTTTAGATCTTATAGGTTATGTTCCTTTCTCCGAATACTTTGATGTGGTGGCGTCATTCGGCATAGCTCAATACAAATTTGATAATCAGGCTACATTTGCGAGTTACAATATTGACGGGACACAGCTGGTAGATGTTGTTTCCAGAGATTTTGATGAAGATAAGGTCGGTTGGCGAGCCGGCATAGGTGCTCAGGTAAATATAGCAGACGGTGTCGCCTTAAGAGCCATGTATCGTTATATTGAGATCGGTGGAGATGTTATTGATAACATGAATGAGTTTTCAATGGGTCTGCGGTTTCTGTTTTAGTTATGGATAAGGATTAAAAAGATGAAAAAAATATTTTTAATATCGGCTGCATTAGCTTCATTAGCCACTTACTCGGCTTCTGCACAGAGCTACAATTCAAATTATCCGTCAAATGTTCCAAACAACTATTATAGCTATGGTGCTCAGCCGCAAAGACGCTCGTCATCATCCGCGTTTAAGAGGTTTAGCATTGGTTTTGACTATGTGTTAGGTTCTACTTCCATGGATAATCAAAGTTTCACTTTGGACAATCCGTTGGTGGGCGGCGAGAGCTACACCGGCAATACGGATAAATTTGAAGACGGCATAGATTCTTTGAACTTCAACTTTGGTTTTCGTCCGTGGAGATATTTGGGGTTTGAGGCGTTTTATCAGCAGTCTTTGTCTGATAACCAGGTCAAATATCAAGAGTCCTATTCGGGGGATTCACGTTTTGCGCAAGCAGAATATGAGGTAAAATACAAAGCATACGGCTTAGATGCCATAGGGTATATTCCTCTAGCCTCAAGTTTTGAGCTTTTGGCCACAGTTGGTGTCGCACAGTATGATTTTGATGCGAAAGTAGATTTCAATGCTTATAAAAACACCAGTATGAACAAATATCGCGCCAACAGCTTAAAGATGGATGACAGTAAATTGGCATTTCGCTATGGCGGTGGTGCGCAAATTTGGTTGTCTCAGCGTTTAGCCTTTAGAGCAATGTATCGCTACACCTCAATAGGTGGTGATTACTTTGATGATGTTTCAGAGATATCACTTGGTTTAAGATATAATTTCTAGACAATAAAAAACCGCCCCAAGGAGCGGTTTTTTTACTATACTTTATCAACCGGTTTAGCTTTATGCTTTTTTCGCCAATATGAATTTCTACGCGAGCGTTTATGAGCCGCGTCTTTAATTCTTTGCGTCCCGTCTTTAACTTGTTGCTCAATTTTCAAGAGCTCCATGAACTTTGATTTGCGGGGTTTGGTCTTGTTTTCCTTAGTCTTGTCAACCGAGAAACCAAAACCGCCAAGATCACGTCCCATGGTATAATAACGCCCATGAGCAAAAACGAGGAGTCCAGCTTTTTCAAGTGCCAAACGGTTGTCAGGTTCCAAGTATTTGTCATCAATATTAACATTGACAATTTCAGCCATAAACATATCGTGCGTGCCAAAAGTTTTGGTCTCAATAATTTTGCACTCAAGGCAGACCGGAGCTTTTTTAAGCATTGGCGCTTTAACTTGTGAGCAGGGTTCAATTTCAAGCTCCATGTCCTTAAATTTATCGGTATTTTTGCCGGAGCGCACACCACAGTAATCGCAGGCTTTTGCCAGTTCTAAGGTTGAGATGTTGATGACAAATTCCCCGGCATTTTTGATGATATCATGAGAATACCTGCTTGGCCTGACAGATATATAGGTGAGCGGCGGTTCCGAGTTAATGATGCCGGTCCAGGCAACTGTCAAGACATTGGGCTTTTCCATAGTTCCGCAGGTAACCATAACAGGTGGTAGCGGAAAAAGCATTGTTCCGGGTTTCCAAGATATCTTAGTCATAATAAAATCTTCTTTCTCTTAAGTTTTAATATCTGTCAGGATAATCCAAAAAGATAAATAAGCAATTAAAAAAAATCCTCGGAAAAAATATCCGAGGATTTTTACGTAATGCGGAAAGTTTATTCCACGTTTCCGAAGGGGCTAATAACCTTCTCATCTTGCGCCGCACGCAGATTGAAGAGGTTTAAGAACACGGCGGAAACATAGATGGAAGAATATGTTCCGACCAACACACCCCAAACGATAGTGAAAGAGAAACTACGTAAAGTGTCGCCGCCCCAGATTAAGAGGGCCAGAGCCGCCAACAAGGTGGTGCATCCGGTCAAAATCGTTCTGGAGAAGATATCATTGATACTCTTGTTTAAGAGGTCAAACTGCGGCATTTTTTTGAACTTACGCAAGTTTTCACGGATTCTGTCATAGGTCACCACCGTATCGTTAACAGAGTAACCAGCCAGAGTCAAAATTGCGGCAACCGTGGTCAGGCTGAAGTCAAAGTCAAAGAAAGACAATACACCAACCGTCACAACCACATCGTGGATAAGGCCGAGCATGGCCCCCAAAGCAAATTGCCACTCAAATCTAAACCAAATGTAAGCAGAAATTGCCAACACGGCAATAACAGAGGCAATGACGCCTGCTTTTTTGAGCTCGCCGCCAACTTGCGGACCAACCAGTTCAACCCTACGATATTCATAAGCACTGCCGAGGGTGGACTTAATTTGGTTAACAACGGCCATCTGTTGTTTTTCATCCAAGTTTTTTGCTTGTGCGCGCAAAACAACCTCATTTCCGGTTTCTCCGATACTTTGCAGGTTGATTTCATCTAGCTCAACGGTAGAAAGCTGCTTGCGCAATTCTTCCACGTTGATCTTGTTTTCACTTTTAAGCTCCATCAAGATACCGCCTGAGAAGTCGATACCATAGTTAAAGCCCTTAAAAGTGATGCTGGCAATAGAGAGCAAAACCATAATAGCGGACAAAGCATAAGTCCACTTGCGAGTCCCCATAAAATTAATGGTGGTGTCTTTGGTTACCCATTTAAAAATCTTCATCATGATAGATAATCCTTGAGTTAAATTGGCAATTTTGTCGGTTTATATTTGTTGAGCCACCAGGTAATGATGAGTCTGGTAACCGTAACGGAGGTAAACATGGAGGTAGCAATACCAACCGCCAAGGTAACGGCAAAACCTCTGACTGGACCACTGCCGAAATAGAAGAGGACAAATGCGGCCACCAAGGTCGTGAGGTTAGAGTCAACGATTGTTGCCCAAGCTTCGGTAAATCCGGCATCGGCGGCATCGCGGGTAGAGCGTCCGGCCTTAACTTCCTCGCGCATGCGCTCAAAAATCAAGACATTGGCATCAACCGCCATACCGATGGTGAGGATAATACCGGCAATACCGGGCAGGGTAAGTGTTGCTCCCATAAAACTCAAGACACCGAGCATCAAGAACAGGTTCATAAACACGGTGATGGTGGTGAATACGCCAAACAAACCATATGCGGCCACCATAAAGACCACCACGGCAATCAAACCGATGATAGAGGCAACAATACCTTCCCGAATGGAATCTGCACCAAGGCCTGCGCCGACGGTTCTTTCTTCCAGCACCTCAAGCGGAGCCGGCAGAGCGCCTGAGCGCAAGAGCAGTGCGAGGTCGTTGGCGGATTTAACCGTAAAGTTTCCGGTGATAACGCCGCTGCCGCCCATAATGGCAGATTGAATGGTGGGGGCGGAGATAACTTCATTATCAAGAACAATGGCAAGTCTTTCCCCAATGTTGTCTCTGGTGGCTTCACCGAATTTCTTGCCGCCCAAAGAGTTAAACTTGAAGCTAACGACCGGCTGTCCATCTTGGAAAGAAGGCTGTGCATCAACCAAGTTTTCGCCGCTCACAACCGGCTTGCGGTTGATAACATAGGTCTCACCCATAGTGCCCTGAACCAATCTTGAGGTTGCGGCGAGTTTGCCGCGGCGTGCATCAGCGGCGGTGGAGCGGCTGTCAACCATGTGGAAAGACATTTTTGCGGTTTTACCGAGCAAAGTCTTAACATATTCAGGGTTTTGCAAACCGGGGAGCTGCACCACAATACGGTCACTGCCTTGGCTTTGGATAACCGGCTCTTTAGTGCCGAGTTCATCAATACGACGACGGACGATTTCAATAGATTGTTCAACCACTCTCATTTTAAGCTTATTGAGCTCAACATCGGAATATTTGATGGTGAGTGTTCCGTCTTGGTCCTCGGTTACTTCAATGCCGGAATCAATACCTTTAAATAAGTTGGCGGCCTTACTGCGGGCGTTGAGGTTATCGATTTTAACCTTCACGCTGTCAGCGCCGACATTAAGGTTTTGGTAGCGGATTCTGTTTTCGCGCAAAATCTGGCGAGCAGAATCTTCAACTGAAGACATTCTTTCTTTGATAACCTCGTCGATTTTGACTTCCAAAAGCAGGTTTGAACCGCCCTGCAAGTCAAGTCCAAGGTTAACCGGCTGCCACCAAGAAGGCAGAGCCTCTTTATTGCTGACCATATTGGGGATGGCAAAGAAGATGCCCAAAGCACAAATGGCCGCAATAATCATTACACGTGATTTAGAGAGCTTATACATTGCAAAACACCTTTATTTTTTATCTTTTTTGTTGCTGTTGGCAACTTTTTTAGGAGCTTTTGGGGTTGAAACCTGCTTGGGAGCCTTTGCTTGAGAGGCGTCATCCAAAAGGTCGCGAACGGTGGCGCGATAAACTTTCACAACCACACCGTCGGCAATTTCAACCGTGAGTTCATAAGGATCCGAAGCGTCCAAAACTTTTGCAATCATACCGCCGCCGGTGATAATGCGGTCCCCTTTTTTGATTGTTTGCAGCAATTGTTCATGCTGTCTCATTTTTTTCTGCTGGGGGCGGATTAAAAAGATATAAAACACCACCATAATCAAAACGAGTTGAAGAATCATGCCGGTGGTAGAAGTAGTACCCTGGGCAGCAGCGCCTTCGGCTGCGGCAAAAGCGGAATTTATGAACATAACTTTCTCCTTAAGAATTTAATTCCACGTCACTATATAACAAATCTCTTTGCTTATATAGGGCAATTTTTATTATTTCACAAGTTATTTTTAAATTTTAGAGTAGGTTAAGGTTGATAAATTAAATTTTCTGCTCTAGTATGGGCGATGCAGGTGCGAGTTGCGCCTGCGGAGTGTAGAAGCTCCACATAGATAATAGTTCCCCTTGGGGAGCTGCCGATATAAGTGTATTTATGCATCGAATAAGGCAGACTGTGTCTATGCAGTTTCTACCTCCCCGCCTTTTTTCTTAAAAGGCGGTTTCTTGTAACAAGAAAACTACCGGCTAGGCCGGTAGTTCCAAAGAGCTTACAGCTTTACAGATAAAAAAACTCCTTTGCTAGAATGAAGCGACGGTCTGGCAACTGTCTAATAAAAAGCAAAGGAGTTTTTTAATGAACACACATACAATAGCACACACAACATGGAATTGTAAATACCATGTTGTATTCGCACCGAAGTATAGAAGAAAGGCGTTTTACGGAGGACATCGTCTAGAAATAGGGCAAATTCTTAGGGAATTATGTCGGTGGAAAGGAGTAACTATAATAGAAGCGGAAGTATGCACCGATCACGTTCATATGTTACTGGAGATTCCGCCTAGGTTTTCGGTAAGCTCAATAATGGGATATCTCAAAGGTAAAAGTAGTCTTACGATATATGAACGGTGGAGAAATGCAAAATTTCGATATCGCAACAGGGAGTTTTGGTGTCGAGGGTACTATGTTGATACCACATGGAAGAATACTAAAAAAATTACCGAGTATATACGAAATCAACTTAAAGAAGACGCGGAGCAAAGTCAATTGACTATGGATCTTGACCCGTTTACGGGTAGCAAGTAACCTTCGCCTTGTCAGACAGTCATACGCCCTTAAGGCGTTCGCTGGCACCGTTAGGGTTACACCCGCTTGTGAAGAACCACCGGCTAAGCCGGTGGGTTACTTTTTTTTTAAGAAATTTAGGAGATGAAACGATGAAAAATTTTTCTTTTTTACTGCGTAGTCAATTAGCCACACAACTTAGACAAATCAGACTTGATAAAAATCTGCCCATCACCGATATTGCCTGCAAATGCGATTTATCTGTTGCTAATATTGATGCCATTGAGCGCGGAGAGCCGCTTTCTTTTAAGAAATATCTCCGTCTAATCCGATATTACGGAAAACAAATTCATATCCAACTGATTGACTAAAAGTCAGAAAGCCTATTGTAAATACGCCATTGGGTTAACGGCTTTTTTGCCGGCGCGGATTTCAAAATGCAGTTGCGGCGTGTTGACGCCGCCGGTGGAGCCGACAGTGGCGATTTTTTCGCCTTTGCGCACTTTTTGGCCTTTTTTTACTAAGAGCCTGTCGTTGTGGGCATAGGCGGTAATCCAGCCGCCGCTGTGCTTAATCAGGATAAGGTTGCCAAAACCTTTGAGCTCGTTGCCGGCATAAGCAACCGTTCCGGCGTCGGCGGCTTTAACGGCGGTGCCAAGCGAGGCTTTGATGTTGATGCCGTCATTGTTTCTGCCTTTGGCAATCGGGCCGAATTTGGAGATAACTTGTCCTTTAACCGGCCAAGCAAATTTAGACGAACGTTTTTTAACCGGCGTGCTGTAAGATTTGGATGAAGATGATGTCGTTTTCTTTTTTGTGGTAGTGGTTTTGACGGGTGCTTTCCATGAGGATGTTTTTGTTGAAGATTGGGCAGCATAAGAGGTTGTTTCCTTAGAGACAACGGAACCCGGCAACAACAATCTTTGTCCGATTCTCAAAGAATAGGGGGCATCAATATTATTTGTGCGGCTAAGCGAGTTCATGTCAACATTATAGCGTTTGGAGATATTGTAAAGAGTATCTCCCTTTGCCACCACATGGTAGCGCGCGGTAGGCATTCTGAGCACTTGTCCGATTTTAAGAGAATAGGGAGGTCTCAAATTATTGATCTCAATAACCTCGCGCAGAGGCACGTCATATCGGCGAGAAATGCTGTAAAGTGTGTCGCCTTTTTTAACAACAACAGAAGAGGGTGCACTTCCTCCCCACCAAGTATTGTAATTAAACAGCGGAATTTGGTTGCCTGAGCACCCGCCCAGCAACACCAAAAGTGCTAAAAACCACAATGTCATCTTTGATTTTAGCATGTAAACCCGCTCAAAAGTTAACTTCTGAGAAGGGATTCTAGCAGATAGTCATTAATATTTTATTACCGTTGTTCAATGACATTGCCGCGGTCATCAGAGGAGACAACGCCATATTCTCTGTGTTTGAGAGATGTTTTGATATGGCGGCGGATTCTTGCCAGCATACCGTCATAGCTATCATTAAAATTTCGGCGGTTGGTGTAGGTAATAACCATCATTTGGGCATTATACTCATCAACCCTCAAGGTCTTGATGGCGCTCACGGCCTCATCCAAAACCTTAAAAGCAATGGCACGAGCTTTTTCACGCTCGGTGCCGTTTAGAACCATGAATATCTTGGTCTTGTCCACCCGGCCGATATTGGCATTGGGGGTGAGGTTGGCAAAGCAGACATCGCTCACCACCTTGAGCATTTTATCGGCGGTTTCAAAGTCGATTCCCTTGCTGATAAAGTCATAAATATCCCTAAGCTCCACCACCACGCAGGAGAACGGCCGATTATAGCGCTTAGCCAGCTGAAAGTCGTGTTCAAATCTGTCAAGAATGGTTGCCTCGTTGAGGGTGTTGGTGAAAATATCTCTTTCTTGAAATTGGGAGAGGTTTTCTTGCCAAGCTCTGGCCTCGGAAATATCTTTGCACAAGAAACTGATGCCGTCACATTCCAAAATCTCATTCAAAAGCGGGCGTTGGCGGCAGAGCATAAGCTGCTTTTGCCCATCTCCTCTGAGCAAAACAATCTGAGTGTTAATGGTGGATTGGTGCTTGCTCATTTTGTTCAAAGTGGCGCTCATTGCTTCTCTTTGTGCCAACTTATCTTCTATGAGGGTGCCAAAAACGGGTTTGCCCAAGAGTTTTTGCGGCGTATAGCCCAAGACATCGGCTCCCGATTCGTTAATGAAAGTGATGTTAAAGTTCCGATCAACCTTAAAATAGACATCACCGTTAGTGGCTTGCGGATTGCTTTGTTGATTGTCGTTTTCCTTAATCAGTTCCTTTAGGTTGCGGCGAGTTTGTTTGAGCTTGTTGCGCAAAAGCAAGCAAACGGCCGTCAAAGCCAGAATAACCAAGACTAAAAAGCAAATTATCCAATACAGCATGGTTTCCTCATAGATATTTCTACCAGTCACTCAGGATAGATTCATAAAAGCTAAAATAAGGTTAAATAGAGGTTGCAATTTTACAAAAAAAACACTAGCTTTAGGTGAAGAAAAAGAGAAAAAGCATGAATAAACTACCAACCATAGAAGACGAAGCCGGTGATAAATATAAATACGGCTTTGTGACCGATATCGCCTCAGAAACGGCGCCCAAAGGCCTAAATGAGGACATAATCCGCCTCATCTCCGCCAAAAAGGGTGAGCCTGAGTGGCTTTTGGATTTTAGGCTAAAGGCGTTTGAGTTTTGGCAAACGCTGAGTGAGCCAACTTGGGCCAAGCTTAAATACGACAAGATAGATTATCAAGATCTGTCATATTACTCTGCGCCCAAGCAAAAAGTTGCGCCCAAAAGCTTAAGCGAGGTAGACCCAGAGCTTTTGGCCACTTATGAGAAATTGGGGATTCCTCTAAAAGAGCAAGAAGCTTTGGCAGGCGTCGTCGCGGTGGATGCTGTTTTTGACAGTGTTTCTGTCGCCACCACATATCGTGCCAAATTGGCAGAAAAAGGGATTATCTTTTGCTCAATCTCCGAGGCCGTAAAAGAGCATCCTGATTTGGTTAAAAAATATTTGGGTTCGGTTGTGCCATATACGGACAATTTCTTTGCCGCATTGAACTCGGCAGTGTTTACCGATGGCTCTTTTGTGTATATCCCCAAAGGTATAAGGTGTCCGATGGAGCTTTCCACCTATTTTCGCATCAATGCCAAAAACACCGGCCAGTTTGAGCGCACTTTGATTGTGGCGGATGACGAGAGCTATGTCTCTTATCTTGAGGGCTGCACGGCTCCGCAAAGAGATGAAAATCAGCTTCATGCAGCCATTGTTGAGATTGTGGTTTTGAAAGATGCCGAGGTCAAATATTCCACCGTTCAGAACTGGTATCCCGGAGATAAAGACGGCAAAGGCGGGGTTTATAACTTTGTGACCAAACGCGCGGCTTGCCGCGGAGCCAATGCCAAAATCTCTTGGACACAGGTGGAAACCGGTTCGGCCGTTACCTGGAAATATCCGTCTTGCGTTTTGCAGGGAGACAATTCGGTGGGAGAGTTTTATTCGGTTGCCATCACCAACAATCACCAACAGGCAGATACCGGCACCAAGATGATTCATATTGGCAAAAACACCACCTCAAAGATAATCTCCAAGGGTATTTCGGCCGGTTTCTCAAACCAGACATATCGCGGCCTTGTGAGAGTAAGCCCCGGCGCCGACAATGCCAGAAATTATTCGCAGTGTGACAGCTTACTGATAGGTACGACCTGTGGTTCACATACGGTTCCCTATATTGAAAACCGCAACAAGAGCGCCAAATTGGAGCATGAGGCAACCACCTCAAAAATCAGCGATGAGCAGTTGTTTTATTGCCAAAGCCGCGGCATTGGAGAGGAAGAGGCCGTAAGCCTGATTGTTAACGGTTTTTGCAAAGAGGTCATGCAGCATTTGCCGATGGAGTTTGCAATAGAGGCAGCAAAGCTGATAAACATAAGCTTGGAAGGAAGTGTTGGATAATGATAGACCCGGTATTAAAAAGAGCACTGAAAACTTGGGGCGAGGAGCCGCAAATGTTAATGGTGGTTGAGGAAATGTCAGAGCTAATGAAAGAAGTTTTGAAAAACATCAACCGCAAAAAAGACAATATTGCCGAGATTATAGAAGAAACGGCCGATGTTGAGATTATGTTGGCGCAGCTAAAAGAAAACTACCATATTTTTGAGCAGGTTGAGGATTATAAAAAGAATAAAATCAAGAAGATTGAAGAACGCCTCAATCAATGGGATAAAGAGCATCCGGCGGCATAAGGATACAGATTGTGAGGAAAAAAGATGAGTAAGACACCACTATTGGAAATAGAAGATTTATGTGCCAGAGTTGAAGACAAAGAGATAATCAAAGGCTTCAACCTCACCATTAATGAAGGAGAGGTCCATGCTCTCATGGGGCCAAACGGTGCCGGAAAATCTACACTTTCCAACGTTTTGTGTGGCAAAAAAGGCTATGAGGTTACGGGAGGCTCTGTGCGCTTTAAGGGTAAAGATTTGCTGAGCCTAAGCCCGGAGGACAGAGCCAGAGAGGGCATCTTTCTTTCCATGCAATATCCGGTTGAAATCCCAGGCGTTCCAACATCTACTTTTTTGAAACACGCGGTTAATGCCATTCGCAAATATCATAACTTGTCGGAGCTTGATACCATGGAGTTCCTCAAGATGGTGAGAGAGGAGGGGCGCAAATTGGGCGTGGATTCTGAGATGATAAAACGTCCCCTAAATGTTGGTTTTTCAGGCGGAGAGAAAAAGAGGCTGGAGATATTGCAAATGTCTATTCTAAAGCCGTCTTTTGCCATCATGGATGAGGTCGATTCCGGCTTGGATATTGATGC
>CALXVW010000106.1 GCA_944392185.1 uncultured Alphaproteobacteria bacterium | reverse complement strand
TGTCAGTGGAGCTTAAACAAAATGACACCGGCTCAACGCCGATGCCATTTGCTTAATCCTCCTGCTTGACTTACACCCCTCAGGGGATTTCTTTTTTATTTCCACTTTTCAGGGTACAGATCATTTTAGGTGGGAGATGCTTTTAGGTTTGGTGCGTTTGGGCGGCGTATCTTGTTTTTTCTTGCCAATGGGGCGATCTTGTTTGAGTTGAGCATTGGCCAGAGCATCTAATTTGTCGCGAATAGCTTCTACCAAGTGTCTCTCGGCATTCAATCGCTCAGGCAATTTAGACTTACTCAAGTACGGCATTACTTTTTATTTCTTTTTTGCTTTTTGTTCTTTTGTCTAAATTATACATGTTTTGTTTTACATTTCTACAACTATTTACCCTTTGTGGAGAAAATTTTTTAAATCTTATTCTTTTTTTAAGGAGATGAGCCTATAAATAACTTAAAAGCAATAATTTAGGCGAGGATAAAATGTTGGAAATCATTTTTACAAGCGGTAGAATCGGCCCTAAAGCCGTCAAACTTATCGGCGTGGCTGAAAATACCAGGATTAATTCTTCTTTTTTAAGTAAAGAGGAAAATTTATTACTTAGAAAAGCCGCTCTCCAATCTGATTTTAACGGTGAATTTGGTACATTTGCCGAAACCTATTCTAAAAATACCAAAATTATTGCCATTGGTTTGGGTAAAAAAATTGATTGCCTCTCGCTTAAAAAAGCCGGCGTCCTTCTGGCTGAAAAACTTTTTCATGATGAGGTGGCGGTTTATTTTGCAGAGCCTTTGAAAAACTGCAAATTAACCGAGGCCGAAATTGCTAAATCTCTGGCTTTGGGTTTGCAGCTTGGGGCATATCGTTTCGATAAATATTTTACCTCTAAGAAAGCTGATGAATATCCAAGTCTTGAGCAGGTTATTTTCAAACTCAAAAATCCAGACAAAGCCAGAGAGAAATATAAAAATCTGGCGGCCCTTGCCAATGCCGTGCGCTATACAAAAGATCTGGTTAATGAGCCGGCAAATTTCCTGACCCCTGAGACTTTTGCCGCTGATATCTTACGACTTAAATATCTGGGGCTAGAGGTTGAGGTTTTGGAAGATGCAGCTTTGCAAGAAAAGGATTTTTCACTGGTGCGCGCGGTAGCTAAAGGCTCCGTTCAAGCCCCAAAGGTTGTGGTGATTAAATGGAAGGGTAACCCAAAATCTGATGACTGGGATCTTGGATTGGCCGGAAAAGGGGTTACATTTGATGGCGGCGGTTTGGTGCTCAAAACTTTTGCCGGGTTGCAGAATATGAAAAGCGATATGGCCGGTGCGGCCGTGGTGGTTGCAACCCTCAAGGCTTTGGCGCTACAGTGCTGCCACAAAAATATCATCGGCGTTATTGCCTTGGTGGAAAATATGCCGGGAGGTGATGCCATGAAGGTTGGCGATGTCTATGCCTCAATGTCGGGGCAAACGGTAGAAATTAAAAACACCGATGCCGAGGGGCGTTTGCTTATGGCAGATTTGTTGTGGTATCTGCAAAAAGAATATGATGTCACAAAAATTATTGATGTTACAACTTTGGGCGGATTTCACTCCGTTTTGCGGGATAAATATGCTGCCTTGTTTTCTAATACGGAAGTTTTGCAAAAGGCTTTAATCGCTGTCGGGCAGAAAACAGGTGAAAATTTATGGGCTTTTCCGCTCGATATTTTCCCTGACAAAGCATTAGCTTCAAATGTTGCTGATATGGTTAATTCACTGGGGCCATCGCAGCTTGGAGGTGCTGTTTTAGCCATTGCTTTTTTGAAACGTTTTATCCGCAGAGGTACCAAGTGGGCTCATATAGAGATAAGCAATATGAAGTCAGATGAAAAAGGTATGGCCACCGGTTTTGGGGTGGAACTCTTGAATTCATTTATTAATGAGGATTTGTAAGCTATGCAAATGGATGTCAGAATTAAACAATTAGCAGAAAATATTATCAAAAAATCAATCAAGCTCAAAAAAGGTGAAAAAGTCTATATCGAAGGGTTTAGTGACTCTGTTAAAGACTTGTTCCAAGAGCTTATTCGCCAAGCCGTGAAAGCGGGTGCTATTCCTTATTGGCAGTTTAATGACAATGCCTTTATCAAAGCTTTGGTTGATAATGCCTCTGAAACGCAAATGAAAGAGTTTGGGCAGATGCAGGCCAGAATTATGGCTGAATGCGATGCCTATGTGGCTGTGCGCGGGTATGACGATCTGTTTATGATGTCAGATATCAAATCCAAACAACAAGCTCTTTATATGAAACATTACTATACACCGGTTCATTTTAATATAAGGGTACCGAAAACCCGTTGGTGTGTTTTGCGCTATCCCAATAAAACCATGGCGGCGGTTTCTAAAATGTCGGTTGAGACCTTGGAGAATTTTTATTTTGATGCCTGCTTGGTTGATTATGCCAAAATGGGTAAAGCGATGGAAGCCCTAAAAAAGTTGATGGAAAAAACCGACAAGGTCAGAATTGTGGCGCCAGAGACGGATTTGTCTTTCTCGATTAAGAATATTCCGGTTATTGCAAGCCAGGGAACCCATAATCTGCCTGATGGCGAGGTTTATACCGCACCGGTTAAAAATTCCATCAACGGCGTTATCCAGTTTAACACCGACACACTTTATGAGGGCGAATTTTTCTCTCGTATACGCTTAGAATTTAAAAACGGAAAAATCATTAACGGCACTTCTGCCGCCAATAATCAGCGCTTTCAGCAAATCTTGAACCATGACGAGGGAAGCCGCTATATCGGCGAATTTGCCATTGGGGTTAATCCCTATGTAGTGAAGCCGATGCTTGATATATTGTTTGATGAAAAAATCAGCGGCTCTTTGCATATGGCTATCGGCAATGCCTATGATGAGGCTTTTAACGGTAATCGCTCCGACAACCATTGGGATTTGGTGCTTATCCAAACCAAGGAGTGGGGCGGTGGTGAGATTTGGTTTGATGATAAACTCATCCGCAAAGACGGCAAATTTGTTTTGCCGGAGCTTAAAAAACTTAATCCTGAGAATTTAAAATAACAAAAGGGGGCTTTTAGGGCCTCCTTTTGTTGAGCAGTGCGTTGGACAAGTCATCAATATAAACACCTTCTTCATCAGATTTGACAATGAAGCGTTGGTCTTTGTATTTCATAACCTCTCCAACCTCTAACGGAATAAGATGCAAGTCCGGCTTTTCATACTGAAGAATTTTATGAAAATCTTCAGTAAATACAGGAAGGATGGTTGTAAAACCGCCTCCTGTCATGGGGTTTGTCTTGTATCCACTCCAGATGTAGCCGACAAAGGGGTGTTCTTGGCTAATCTCATAGGCTTTGCAAAGTATAAACTCATAGTCTTTGAGATTTCCGGTTTCAGCCACCATTTGCGCCAGAGTTTGACTAAAGACGATGGCTAATTGCTTGAAGCACAGACCGCGTCCTATTTGCTCGGCAGCAACAAGAATTTCTCCTTGGCATTGGAAAAAATTTCCCTTTTGAATCTGAATCCTTTTTTTCTCTTCAAAGAAGAGGGCTACATCTTTGTGAGTGCCATATGCCGGCAAAACGTAGGCTTCATCTCCGTCTGTGGCAATCCAATTGATGGTTTTGATATTGGATCGTTCATAAAGATGTAGGTAGGGGACCGGGTCTAGCAGTTTGTGAATCTGCTTGAAAAGCTCATTTCTTGCTGTTAACCAGTCGGGAACCAAGCAAAATTCAGGTTCTATGAAATATTGGACCATGGATTTCTGGTTTTAAATGACGGTGTAACACATAGCGGGGATATTTCCATTCCTTCTTCTCCAGTTTCAACCTTCCATAGTACTCGGTTGTGGTCAAAAATGTCATCAAGATTCAGAAGGCTGAAATAATAAGATACTCCTTCTTCTATTAATGAAAAATCATCCTTGAATATGGGGAGTATCTTGTTTCCGTTAATAATCCAGCAGCAAATGGCTTCGTTGTCATCTGCAAATTCCGAATAAGCTAAGCCAATTTCAATACTTTCAACGTTTAGATCCGTGATGATTTCATAGACGGCAGATGCAAGACTGGCATCAAATAAAACGTCTATTCTCTGGAGTTCGTCATTTTGGTCAATGTAGTAGAAGTTGTTTTGCAACATGAAAACATCTTCTCTGGCAAAGGCCGTGAAATATTGGATCTCTAAAATATTTTCGGGAGATTGTTCTTTGAAAATTGAGATCGCAGCTTCTTTTCCTTCACTACAACAATGCCAAACAACATATTTGTCGCTGAGCGTTCTTACTACACCAATATCTACGGGACCCCAAAGTCCTCTTTCACGAAAAACGGAAGTCGCTTCTTGCCTTGAGAAACATTCCTCCGGTCTTGTAAACATGTTTTTCATAATAGAAATATTTTTATTGTTAATAATCTTGTTGATTGAGAAACAGTTTAGAACTCTGGACATAATTTTGTCAATAAAAAAAGACACCCTCATCGCTGAGAGTGCCTTTTTTGTGCTTTAACAGCCTTATTATTCGGCTACTTTGAACTCGGCCATGTGCTCAAGCAGAGAACGTTTTTCGTTTACATTCTCCTGAGCTTTGTTGACCAAGGTCTCATAACGCTCCGGATTTTGCTTGTTTACAATCTGGAAGCGGGTCTCGTTTGCCATATACTCTGCCAAAGGTTTGGTCGGAGCTTTTGAATCCAACATCAAAGGTGCTTTGCCTTCTTTGATGTTTTCCGGATTGTAGCGATACAACGGCCAAGAACCAGATTCAACAGCAGCTTTTTGGTGGGTTAAACCATCAGCCAAGTTGAAGCCTTGGGCAATACAGTGAGAGTAAGCAATGATGATGGACGGTCCATCATATGCTTCTGCCTCGTTCATAGCTTTGATAACTTGGGCGTCGTTGGCACCAAAAGCTACCTGAGCTACATAAACATTACCATAGGACATGGCAATCATTGCCAAATCTTTCTTCGGCAAGGATTTTCCAGCTGTGGCAAACTTAGCGGAGGCACCCATCGGAGTTGCCTTGGACTGTTGACCACCGGTGTTGGAGTATACACCCGTATCCATTACCAAAATATTGATGTTTTTGCCAGAAGCAATAGCGTGATCAAGACCGCCAAAGCCAATATCATAGGCCCAGCCGTCACCACCCAAAATCCATACGGATTTCTTAATCAGGTAATCAGCCAGCTTATCCAAATGTTTGGCTTCTGCGCTGTTGATGCCGGCGAGCTTGTCTCTCAATTCTTTAACCAGAGCACGTTGCTCGTCAATCTCAACATCGGTTGATTGCGGGTTGTTTAACAATTTTTCTGTCAGTTCTGCACCAACTTTGTCTTTCAAGCCTTCAAGCAAGGTCTTGGCAAAGTGAGTCTGCTGATCAATTGAGAAACGCATACCCAAGCCAAACTCAGCGTTGTCTTCAAACAAAGAGTTTGCCCAAGCCGGACCATGGCCTTTTTCATCTTTGGCATAAGGTGTGGTCGGCAAGTTGCCGGAGTAAATTGATGAACATCCGGTTGCGTTGGCTACAACCATGCGGTCTCCAAACAACTGAGTCAACAATTTAACATACGGGGTTTCACCGCAGCCGGCGCAAGCACCAGAGAACTCAAACAAAGGTTGAATCATCTGGGTGGTCTTGGGAAGATTCTTTGCAACTTCGGTACGTTTTACATACGGCAAGGTCTCAAAGAAATTCCAGCAAGCTTTTTGCTCATCCAAATGGTTCTCAATGTGATCCATATTGATGGCTTTGCGCTCCGGATTAGCCTTGTTCTTAGCCGGGCAAGCAGATACGCAGATACCGCAGCCGGTGCAGTCTTCAGGAGACATTTGCCAAATGAACTGTTTGCCTGCAAACTCTTTGCCTTTGTAAGGAGCTGATTTGAAACCTTTGGGGGCATTCTTCAACTCTTCTTCGGTGGCAACCTTCATGCGGATAACACCATGCGGGCAAACAAGAGAGCATTTACCGCATTGAATACAGGTATCAGGATCCCATACCGGAATTTCAGTGGCAATGCAGCGTTTCTCGTATTGAGTGGTGCCTGTCGGCCAGGTGCCGTCAACAACTTTTTCAAAAGCGCTAACGGGGAGTTCATCACCACGGTTGGCAATAATTTCAGCTGTTACCTTTTGGATGAATTCCGGAGCATCTGCCGGTACAGGCAATAAGCGGTGGAATTTAGAGGTAACTTCTGACGGATACTCTACCTTGTGCATGTGAGCCAAAGAGGCATCAACAGCGGCAAAGTTCTTTTGAACAATGGCATCGCCCTTCTTGCTGTAGGTCTTCTTAATGGCATTCTTAATCTGCTCAATAGCTTCATCTTTGGGCAGAATGTTAGAAATGGCAAAGAAGCATGCCTGCATGATGGTGTTAATGCGCTGTCCCATGCCGGTTTCACGAGCAACTTCTACGGCGTTGATGGTGTAGAAGTTCAATTTCTTTTCAATAATCTCTTGTTGAACTTCTATCGGCAGGTGATCCCATACTTCCTCTGCACTGTAAGGTGCGTTCAACAGGAAGGTGGCTCCCGGTTTGGCAATTTTCAAAATGTCAACTTTTGCCATGAACGGGAATTGGTGGCAAGCTACAAAGTCAGCTTTGTTAATCAGGTAAGCCGCTTTAATCGGGTTGTCTGAAAAACGCAGGTGAGATGTGGTCATAGAACCAGATTTACGAGAGTCATATACAAAGTAGCCTTGGCCATATTTGCCGGCATCTTCTGCAATAATCTTGATGGAGTTCTTGTTGGCGCCAACCGTTCCGTCTGCACCCAAGCCATAAAATACGGCACGAACAACATCTTTGCCTTCAGTGTCAATATCATCACTGTAGGGCAGGGAAGTGTGGTTTACATCATCGTTGATACCAACAGAGAAACCGTTAATCGGTTTGGCTGAAGCGCCGTTGTCATATACGGCACGAACCATTCCGGGGGTGAACTCTTTTGAGGACAAACCATAACGGCCGCCGTAAATGCGCGGCATAGAAGCAATTTCGCCATTGGCAAAAGCTTGGGTCAAGGTGGCAACAACATCCAAGTATAAAGGCTCACCAATTGAACCAGACTCTTTGGTGCGGTCCAAAACGTTTACAACTTTAACAGATGCAGGCAATGCCTTAATGAATGATTTGCTCGGGAACGGACGGTATAGACGAACTTTCATCAAGCCTACTTTGTAACCGTTGTTGTTGAGGTAAGTAATAGCCTCATCAACTGTCTCGGCACCAGAACCCATAATAACGATAACTTGCTCAGCATCAGCAGGGCCGACATATTCAACAGTCTTGTACTGACGGCCAGTAATTTTGGCAAATTTATCCATCTCTTCTTGAACAATGCCTTCAACCTTGTTGTAGTAGGGGTTGGCAGCTTCACGGCCTTGGAAGAATACATCCGGGTTTTGGGCTGTACCACGAATAACCGGAGCCTCAGGGCGCAAAGCATTCTTGGCGTTGAACTGATAATCTACGCCTTCCAACATGGCGCGCAGGTCATCATCAGAGAGCAATTTGATTTTTTTAATCTCGTGAGAGGTGCGGAAACCATCAAAGAAGTGCATAAACGGAACGCGTGAACGCAAAGTTGAGGTTTGAGCAATGGCGGCAAAGTCATGCGCCTCTTGTACGGAGTTGGAGCACAACATTGCAAAACCGGTTTGGCGGCAGGACATAACGTCAGAGTGGTCACCAAAAATGGATAGAGCGTGGTAGGCTAATGAACGTGCGGCAACATGCATAACAAACGGAGATAACTCACCGGCAATCTTATACATATTGGGAATCATCAAGAGCAAACCTTGAGAAGCGGTGAAGGTAGTGGTCAAAGCGCCGGCCTGGATTGAACCGTGGCAGGCACCGGCAGCACCGGCTTCTGATTGCATTTCCTGAACCTCAGGCACAACGCCCCAAAGGTTCTTTTGTTTGGCTGCAGACCATGCGTCAGCCCATTCACCCATCGGAGAAGACGGGGTAATCGGGTAAATAACGCAGACTTCATTCATGCGGTGGGCAACAGAAGCGGCCGCTTCGTTACCATCCATCATTTTCATTTTAACTTCTGACATATTATATCCTTAAGTTTCGTTAATATAAAAAGGCCCTCAGATAGACGGTTTTATGCCTAATCTGCCGGCCGGTTAGAAGATGCCCGCGCGGGGCTTTAGAATCTATTCACGCGTTTTATATCACGTTCTTTTTTAAAATACCAGCAAAAAAAAGAGCTCAATTTTATGAATCAAAGCTTTTGTTTTTGCTTAACTTATATTTAAGATGTGGATGATATATGAAAAATAAAAACGATAGGTGGATCATGAATTTTGTTTTTGCTGCTTTTTTGCCGCCCTTGTTCTTGGGAATGGCCGTGATTATTGAAAGTTTGCTTTCTAATAAGACGTTTAAGCATCCGACAACGATGATTTTTTATGTCTCGCTGATGAATGCTTTATTCTTGCCGCTGCTTTTGTTTTTAGGAATGCCCACACTTCCTTCGGTTAAGGCTTTTGCCTGCTATGTCGGGGTGGCGGCTATCAGCGTCGGTTATTTGTATCCTTATTATTTGGCAATGAAGGTTATTGATGCTTCAATCGTGGCAGCATTGTTTTCTTTGGGGCAGATTACGGTGCCGATTGTGAGCTATCTGTGGCTTGGAGAGGAGCTGGCTTTTACGCAATATATCGGCTTTAGTGTCATTGTTATGGCTTCCGTTGCTTTGAGTGTGAAGGGGAATAAAATTCCAAAGCTAAACAAGGCTTTTTATTATATGCTTTTTGCCGCTTTTATTGTTTCTTTCGGTCGAGTTCTGGAAAAATATACCTTAGAAACGGATCCTAATTGGATTAATTTGGCAATTTATCCGAACCTGATTTCTGGGTGCATGCCGTTGGCTTTTTTGGGGGTGAAAAAATGGCGGCAGGATATTATCAAAAATTTCCCGCCATACTTACAAAAATTCAAAATTTTTGCTATAAATGAATTTTTATGCTTTTTGGGCATGGCAACCGGAGTTTATGCTTTGTCAGGCTTGTCTCCTGTTATTACCACGGCAGCAGGGGCCACTCAGCCAATCTTCATGTTGGCTCTTAGCTTACTTTTGTGTAAACGTTTCGGGCTTTGTTTGATGGAAAAAATATCGCCGCAAGTTATGGTAAAAAAGCTCTTTTGCTTTGTTCTTATCGTTTTAGGGGTGATGTTGACACTTCATTCTTCATAAGCTTAAAGTTTTTGCTTGCCAAGTTGCTTTTTTTGATTTATCAAGTTAGGTGTCGTGCGGGTATAGTTCAGTGGTAGAACGTGAGCTTCCCAAGCTTAGGATACGGGTTCGATTCCCGTTACCCGCTCCAGTTACAACAAAAGGGCCTTGGATTTCCCAAGGCCTTTTTTGTTTGACTAATTTATTTTTTAGTTGAAGTTTTTTTGTATGTAGCGATGAACTGTTAGCCAAGAACAACCAAAATTCCGGGCAATTTCTGCTTTGGGAATACTTTTTT